>JAFSCX010000043.1 GCA_017436525.1 Clostridia bacterium
CAAAAAAGGCACAGACCGCAGAAAATAAAAGAATAAAAGAATTCTGCCGATTCAATAAATCAGCAAGGGAAAAGAAATCCTACTCTTTTTCCTTGCTTTCTTATTATAAGGAAAAATCCGCATGATGAGGCGGATTTAGATTGAAATTTTCTGCTTTTCGCCAAAATAACCTCTCGACGTATCAATATACGACTTCGGGTTATTTTGACGAAATCTGCACTCTTTTTTGAGAGTCTCCCAGCGTGTCAAAAACCTCCGCAGGAGTTTTTTGACACGCTGGAAAAATGCATCGGTTTTTTCACCGATGCATTTTTTTCCTTCACTTTCATGAAATTCACCGAATTTCATGAAAATATCACTGCCCCAAGGGCAATATCACTTGCGCCATTAGCGCAAATATCACTCTTTTTGAATTTCTGATTCAAAAAGAATAGCACTGCAAATCGCCTTGCGATTTGCTTACCCTTCCAGTTGCTTGCCTAAGAATTGTGCTCCCACCTGTATCATCCGCTCCTCGGCAGGGCTCGGCCGCTTTTCTCCGTTTTGAATCAAAGAGATCATCCCCGCAAGATCCCCGCCGGCGATGATGGGATAAAAGGATAATACCCGAAGCTGATCCTGATCCCGCAAAAGAGGAAAGCCCGAAGCTTCGCTTTCCGCACCGATGGCGCGCCGCGCGCTCATCAGTTCCTCGCAGCGTGCACTGATCTCCCGCTCAAGGGCTTCCCGCTTGCCCGCGCCCGCAAAAGCGACCACCCGATCCCGATCGCAAACCGCGCAGGAAAATCCCGTTACCGTATGGACTGCCGCCACATACTCCGCCGCATGATCCGCCAAACTCTCCATAGGCGAGTATTTCTTAAAGACCACCTCGCCCTCTTTTCCGGTAAAAATTTCCAAAGGATCGCCTTCGCGAATCCGCATCGTTCGACGAATTTCTTTGGGGATAACGACCCTTCCCAAATCGTCAATTCTTCTCACAATTCCAGTTGCTTTCATAATATATACAAAATCTCCTTGCTTTACAAATTTGTACTGTTAGTATCTGTAAAACAAGGAGATTTATACCCAAATTCGAATTGTATTTCGGGATTCTGTGTTAATTATCCGACGTTTGTATTTCAAGAGTGGACTTCACTTTTATTTTTGAAAAAATAAGCCGATCGCCTTTTTGCTCAAACGGGATTGTTTTTCCGTCCGCAACAACACATTCTACTTTTTTGTCATCTCTTAACCCAAAAGATGACAAAGCGATTTCATTTCCTATTACAGAAAGTGTTTGTTTTTCACCCTTGAATTGCACAGTTCCGTAAGAGTTAGCCACGCTCCAAAAATAATTTCCGTCGCCTTTTTTGATGGGCTTAAATCCGATGTGATTTTTTGTCATATCGAAAGAAAAACCGCTGTAAATAAGTAACAATGCATATGAAGCCATTGAACGTGCATAATTATGTCCACACTCAATTTCGCTCCATGGATTTCTTTTTTCACCGTCATAACGGTCACGAACAGCTTTAATAATGTTTTCGCCTTCGGTAACGAATCCCTGTGAAAGCATAAGTCCGGCCAAGGCATATTCAAACCCTGTCATTGTTTCTGTTGAATAAAGAATCGGGATTGCGGGTGTTTTTTTGTGTTCGGGGAATGAGCAAATAATGGTGCCTGCTTCATCATTTATTGCAAAATTCCTAAATGCATTCGGGACTGTGCGCATAGACGATTTATAATTATATTTATACAAGCTCTCTAATGCCTTTGCTTTTTTCGAATTTTCGAAAATTTCGTCCATGCCAATGATGGCGGCATGCCAATCCGCAAGCATTTGATCGATACTGCATCCTTCTCCGATTTGGTATTTGATTTCGCCTGATTCGTCGTTCCAATACTCCAAGGCAGAATATCGTTCTAAGATTGATTTATCAAAAAGATCAATCTTTTGGACAAAATATTCACCGTTAAATAAATGTTCGTTTGTCCACGCTTTTCCTGCATCATACAGCTGCTTATACTTTTGAACACGTTGTTCATCGCCCAATTCTTCTGCCATTTCAGCGGCACAATCAAGAGCCAATAAATAAAAACCTTGCATCCATGAATTAGGGCCAAATAGTTCGATATCCAAGGTGTTATGCTGACGGCCCTCAATTACACCGTCGCAGTTTTCATCCCAGCAATGCGAATTGGTATCGGACCAAGCATATTCTAACATTTTGAATATTGCTTTGGCGTGTTTTTTCAGCCATTCGTTATCACCGCAAATTTTCCACTCACGGTAACATTTTATAATTTCACCCATTTGACCGTCTACGCAAGCGAAAAATCTTTCAGCTTCGCGACCCAATGGCAAGGGTAGTCGGAATCGGCTCTCACCATTTTCATACAATCCGTATTTTATGGTGTTTTCGCGCATTGAACGCTCTAAATTGGGGAATAAGAACGGTAATGCGTAGGCATAGTTCCAAACGTGCTGACAACTTCCCTCGCACAATCCACTTCTATCGTGAACACCCTCCCATCCCCAAAAAGAACCATCTTCTAATCGTAACACAGTCGGAGATTTCAGCACGGATAAATTCGCCGATATGGCATCAATTACAAAACTTGGAAGCGAGCAGTTTTGCAGCATTTCAGCAAAGCGTTTTGTTTTTGCCAACAATTCATTAAAATTAGCCAAAGCATATTTTGCTGTTGCAATGGAATCGCTAAATTCAGTAGCATAATAATTCTTCCAAGTAACATCATTGCCACTTTCATCCTGCAACGGTGACCAATAGTTATACTGAATTGGGGAGTTCCAAGACAACACAAAACGAATTTTCTCTTTTTCACCTGCATTAACTTTGACCGACGCAACAACGGATGCATGGTCGCCCCTTGATTCATTTGAGTATGAACGTTCAGACATGCGCGCGTTATGTGAAAATTCATTCCAGTAAGTAGTGACGCCGTCTTGCCACCCTCCGCGATACCAATAGGCTTGAATGTCAACATCTTCATTATCAGTTAAAACAGATAGATCACAATATCCAACGTCTTCTTTTTTCTTGTTTGCACTATAAAGAAAACATCCGTTTTCTAACGCCCTATTTTGCGTGCATGCGGAAGGATTGCACACACAAAACGAAATGGAATATTCAATGTTCTTATCTGTTATATTTTCAATTTCCCACTCAAAAAAAGCTACAGGAAGGCTTGAATTAAAATCATCGTGCGGAATAAACGGATTAAAGGCACAAAGCTGTACATTGGCGGGAAAATCCTCATCATTATACTTCAGTTTTGCAATAGGAAAATTCCCCTCAAATTGCACATTTCTAAAATGGGGAAAGCCCGCCATAGAATTAACTCTAGGTCCAAAATCAAAACCGCCAGGATGGTCAGGATGACGCGTGCCAATCAAATCTTCATTTGTGTCTCCTTGCAAAACTTTAACCCATGTTTTATCTTTACAAATCGCTTTGATTGCAAAATGAGAATATCCATTTCTTGTGTTTTTGTTAGGACGATTAAATATTTCCCAATCAATAAGTTCGCCATTTCCTGCAAGGCCAACACACCCCGTGCCAATGCCACCAAGAGGGAAAGAGACCTTTTTTTGTTTTTCATATTTCATATTATACAGCTCCGATTCTATTTATAAGAATTACTCCGTTAATCATATAATACCGAAGTGTTTTATTTTTGTCTATGGATTTTTTCTGCAAAAACCATGAAATATGTTAGAATTTTCTATTTTCATTTTACGCTAAAAGAAATAAAGCAGAGTGAATTTCACTCCGCTTTTGTTATTGTGAATTAATATCATAACAAGAATATAAAATTGAGTTCAATCAAAAACTGCTAAAAGCCCAGTATTTATGCGGGGTTCAACAACTTTTGTCCTAATATGACACATTCCTCGATTCTTCTCACAATTCCTGTTGCACCCCAAGGGCACTTCCGTTGGGCGCTTTCATATATAAATCAATCTCCTTGTTTTTGTGATAGTGATACTATTGTCTGTAAAACAAGGAGATTGATTCTGATTAAAAGATTATTTAAAAATCTGCAAATTAATTTTATTTATTATAAATTATTATTTGCCGTCCGGTTTTACTACTTTAATCCCAATACCTTTTTGTAATTTTGAACTTGTTTTTCAGTGGGTTTGAAATCCCTTTGAGAGCAGCATGGAATGGTGGGTTTGCTGCCATCTTGACTATAAAACGGCGAGAGGCGGTCATTTTCGTAGAGCTTGCAATCCTCTTCCTTAGTGAAATCGGGAATATCATACGGCTTACCGCCTTCAAGCATTGAACGGTGGGCAAGAATTGCAACCGAAGACATATTGATAGCACTATATATATCAAAAGGATGTTCCGGTTGTTTGCCTTTCTTTATACAGTCAAGAAACACGCGAGCGGTTAAATAATCTCCACCACCGTGACCGCTGGTTTTGAATATTTCTTCATCCGGATCATTCCATTTAGGCTCATAAAGATTTACTTCATCCATACCTTCAGGCTTTGACCAACCGTTATAACGGAGCATTACTTTCTTGCCCATTCCACGTAAATTTTCTATCTGTCCTTCTGTTCCGCATATTCTATATGCGTTATGATGCCCACCAAATGCCGCACAACCGGTTATTCTAAAGATAGAGCCATCATCATTTTGAGTTGTAACAATGGAAGCACGGTCTCCGTTAAAGCTTGCTGTTGGCACATCCCCCTCTACAGGTGCAAAGGCGGCGAAAGACGTTACCTTCTTTGGAGTTGCTCCGGTTGCCCACATAACGGGACCCAAAGAATGCGTTATATAATAACTTCCCGGCAAGAAATTGCGCCAATGTTCAGGAAAATAGTTATATGTTTTGTTGAATTCTACATCAGCAGGGTCACCCGGATGATTATACTCACCCTCTGCATAAAGAATTTTACCCAAAGTTCCACCATCGCAAACACGTTTCATTTCGCGGTTGAATATCATCTGGGGATAGTTTTCTGCAAGCATATAAATACTATTACTCTTTTCAAATGCTTTTAGCAATTCAACACCTTCCGCCATAGTTCCGTTGCTTATACACTCGCTGAAAACGTGGATTCCCTTTTCAAAACATTTTATTGCAAAAGGAGCGTGCTCATGAAAATAGTTTGCGAGCACTACCGCATCCAAATCATGCTCAATAAAAGAATCGAAATCAGAATAAATCGCCGTGTCAGTTCCTACTTTTTTGGCCGCTGCATCTAAACGCTCTTTATTAAAATCGCAGATAGCGGCAATGTCAGCACCGAGAAGCATAAAATCCTTTGCAAGATCCATTCCTCTGCCAACACCAAAAATACCTACTTTAATTTTTTTCATAAAAACCACTCCTTTTTATTTTTTAAGTCGGTATTGCAAACAACAAAAGCAACCCAATAAAAGCAACTATATTTGATAAAATTTCTTTTTTCGAGGGCTTATTCTTGCCTAAAAAGCAGATAAGCGTCGATACAATCATCACTCCGCCCGTTACCATGGGGTATTGAACGGATGCATCAACATGAGCTAATGCGATAACAAGAACTAAATTTGCTATTCTATTAGTAATTCCCGAGGCAGCACCTATAACCGTTCCCGCAAAAGAAAACTTTTCTCCCTTTGATTGATTTTTGGAAATAATCAACAATAAAACACCGGAAATAACCACACTGCAAATAGATATTAAATTCGTATATCCCGTTGCGCTTGTTTTCGGAAAGTTCGATTCGGCAAAAATTTTCGAAAGCACTCCCGACATACCATTAAGGATAAATACGCATACATAGTAAATCGTGCCTTTTTTTCTTTCTCCTTTTTCGACCGTCAAAACAAGTGCAAACGTTATGAATAAAAAACAGACCGCTTTTGCAATCGTGATTTTTTCACCGTAGAATAATATGCCTTGTAAAAACGGAAGCACCATACCGCCGAGCATCGAAAATAAGGAATAAAGGGACAGGTTAATTCTATCAAGAGCTTTAAAAGAGCAAAAAGTGAATGCAAAGCCGTTAAAGGAAGCAAGTATTGCCATAATGAATGTGAACGGCGTAAATTCAAGTTTTAAACCATTTACCAGTATTAAAACAACAAAGCCCGCCAACGAGCCTATCAAAGAGAATTGCAGACTGATTTTGATACTGCTGCCTCTTCTTTGCCGATATGCGTCGTTCAGAGCAAAGCAACCGCCGAACATCACGACGGACAACACGATAAGTGCATAATACACATTCTTCACCCCCCATTTTTTACATCCATTATATAGTTCGTTTTCCTTATGTTCAATGGAATATTTCCATTGAAACATTAAAATAAGTTTGATTTTTTCGTTTTTGTTTGATATACTGTAAAAAAACGACATAAAATGGGAGTGGGTGCCGTGAAATCAAAAAACATCTGCAAATTTGTTCCTGCTGATATAGCCAGCCAACTTATGCCAACACAGTTTATTTTGGAAACCGATTCGGAAGCTATGCGCAATGCCACACCGAAACCTGTTTATCGAATGGCTCTTATTACGAACCACTCGGGGAAACTCATCCTTAACAATCGTTCTTATCGTTGTTCTGCCGGCGACATCATAATGCTTTTTGAAAACGAAACCTATTTTTTTGAAGGCGAAGCGGGTTTTCAATATATGTATATTGATTTTAAGGGGCTGCGTTCCAACGAACTGTTTCGGCGATTCGGCATAAACGAATCCAACAGAATGTTTTCCGGCTTTGAGGGACTGATCCCTCTGTGGATGGAAAGCCTTTCAAGAGCCTCCAAAGAAAATATCGACCTTGTTTCCGAAAGTATCCTTTTATACACATTTTCAAAATTAAACTCTGAATATACAAAATCCGATGATTGTACCAACAAAATAATAGAAATCACCGAGCAAGATTTTTCCGACCCGCAATTATCTATAAGCTCTATCGCAGAACAATTAGGATACAACGCAAAGTATTTATCTCATATTTTTAAGAGAAAAAACGGTATCGGATATACTGAGTATCTGCAAAACTTTAGAATTAAATATGCCATTTCCCTCTTTGAAAACGGTTTGGATTCCATAAAAAACGTTGCCCTGCTATCGGGATTTACCGACCCTTTATATTTTTCAACCGTCTTTAAAAACAAAACGGGCTCTCCCCCTAAAACCTATATTAAGAATCTTTTTAAAAAACAATAAAAATGCGGAGTGGATTTTCCACCCCGCATTTTTGCTATATGTTTATGATGTTTTGAACAAATTGAATCCAATTAAAAACTGCTAAAAAACCAGTGCTCATAAGGGTTTATCGCACTTTTGTGTTATTATAACACAAGCCTCTATTCTACGAACTATTCCTGTTGCACCCCAAGGGCACTTCCGTTGGGCGCTTTCATATATAAATCTCCTTTTATTTGTGATTAATGGTAATTTATACTGCTTGTATTCACTTTTTGAATTCATTATGCTATAATGAATTCAACCGCTTGCAATTAAAGTGGTTTTTCAAAGAAACAGTTGAACCAAAAACGAGGTATTTTTATGGACATTCTCAAAACAAAACTCCAAATCGGAGCAAAAAAACCCTTTAAGATCATCCATATGAGCGACACCCATCTTACCCACGCTGATCTTCGAGACGGAGTGCGGAAGGTCAAGCTTGCCGAAGACCGCCTTCCTATCTTCCCCCATGCAGAAGAGATGTTGGAGGCAGCAGATCAGCTTGCCAAAGAGTTGGGGGCGCCCATTTTATCCACCGGAGATCTGATCGATTTTGTCTCCTTAAAAAATCTGGAACGGGCAAAAGAGTTTGCAAAGACCCATGATCTTTTTTTGGCAGCAGGCAACCATGAATACTCCCTTTATGTGGGAGAAGCGTTTGAGGATGCCGCCTACCGCAACCAAAGCCTTCAAAAGGTACAGGCCGCTTTCAAGAACAACATTCGCCAATCTGCCCGCGTGATTGAAGGGATCAATTTTGTGGCAATCGACAATGGATATTATCTCTTTGAGGAGGAGCAGCTGGCTTTCCTAAAAGAGGAAGTGAAAAAGGGGCTCCCCATTGTCTTGCTCCTGCACGTCCCCTTCTATAAAGAGGAACTGACGCGCCAAGCAGAAGACCCCTGCACCCACAAAACCATCGCCTATATTCGAGATGAACAGCTGATCAAAGCGGTGATCGCAGGGCATATCCATAAAAACACCGAAGGCACCGCCCTCGGCCGCCTTCCCCAATGGACCACCGGCTGCACCACCCTCAGGGTATTTGAAATTTCTTGATCTTTATAAGGCAAAAAGCGAGGTGAACGCTCACCTCGCTTTTTTGCTATGTATCGGTCAAAATATGTTGTTTTTTATCGAAAATTTTCTCTGAAAATCGCCCGAAAACCTAGTATTTATACGGTCTTTCTGGCTTTGGTGTTATTATAACACATTCCTCGATTCTATGAACTATTCCTGTTGCTTTCATATATAAAAACTCCGGTGTTGATTTGATAACACTGTTATTATCTGCCAACAAAGGAGTTTTATACTTTGTTTCAATGTGAAATCTTAATTCATGTTTTCAAGAGGGAAAGTTACTTGCCAATGTCCTTTCGTCAAGCTTTTGCAAGTAACGAAATAGCCAAAAGCCTTGTAGTTTTCAATATCTTCTGGTGAAATATCATAGATGATTTCTTCATAGCTACCAACCTTTTTATCATCCCAAAAAGAGAAGTGATAGCTTTCAGCTTGATTTCCTTCCTCGTCATACATGCGGATATACCCGTGATTATCGTATGACAAAATATTCTCAAAATACAACTGCACATGCAGTTTACCATCCACAAAGCCAACATTGGTTACTGTAACACCGTCAACAGGAGAAAGAATCCCGCCATCTACAGGAACTAAATACTTAAGATCAAAACGGCTTTCATAATCGAATTCTTTGCCTCCGCCGCCCCGAAAAGATTCGGGCATCTGTGTTTTTTTTGCTTCAGCGACAGAGTTTAGATCAAGTTCTGTCAGTTCACCTTCAAATTTGCTTTTATTACCGAGAAATTCTGTGAAGTAGAACGTAATTTTATCTCCACCAATTTCTTGGTCATTCCATTGACTGATGTTGATTAAGAATGTGGCTATGCCGGTTTCTTCATCAAAAGAAACTCTATTACAAGAGGCAGAAGAATCGAAGGCACGATTAATATGATAACTATCAAATAGATCGGTTGTTTCATCAATTCTATTTTGGTCTGTTAGATCTTGCAGTGAAATATAGATTGCCGCTTCGTTTTCATAAACCGCCGCAGAGAGAACCTCCATTCTGATTCCGTTATCCTCGCAAGATAATTGAACCGGTTTTAACATTTGTGCTAAAGTCGGAGAAATGCGATATACCATTAAATAAATCGGATCTACCGTTGCTGCTAAAACGGGAACGGAAATGGTTATACATAATATAATTGCGGCAACCATTGCAACCGCTCGCCTGAAAGATATTCTTTTAATTTTACCGGGAGTTACTTTTGCATTTCTGATTTTATTATCATCAATCTGCCCGATAGCATCAATTAGTTTATCAGTTTTCAATTATAACACCTTCTTCTAATAATTTGGATCGTAGCTTCTTTCGAGTTCGGTGTAACATGGATTTCACTTTGCTCTCACTAAACCCAAAATGAGCTGAAATAGTAGAAATGCTGTCAAAATACCAATATCGGCAAACAAAAATCCTTTGCTCGCATAAGGGGAGTTCGTCTAAAAAATCATTAATCACCTTTGCAAGCTCTTGATTTTCTAATTCTTCATCAATACTGGTATTAGCAAGAATACAGTCAGACAGTTCTTCATATGCGAGATCAATATTTCCGCCACCTCGTTTTTGTGTTCTCTTTTCTCGCCATTTCTTCAAACTAACGAACCTCGTTACTTTACCAATAAAGGTTGATAGAATTGCCGGACGATGAGGCGGCATACTGTTCCAAGCATTTAGGTACGCGTCATTAACGCTTTCCTCTGCATCCTCTGTATTGGAAAGAATGTTAAACGCAATCGAATAACAATACCGCCCGTACTTTGCAGCCGTTTCGGTAATTGCTTTTTCATCTCGCTCCCAATACAGATCAACTATGTATTTGTCTTCCACTATTTCACCTGCCTTTCGTTTTTCTTAAAGAGCCCTTTCTCTATACTACCACCCAAATTTTTAAGTTGGTTGCAAATCTTCTAAAAATTATTATATCACATAACGAAAGCGGAGTGGAAATTCCACTCCGCTTTTATGAAACAAATAATAACGCACAAAAAACGCACGCGTGCGTTTTTTGTGCGTTATCGTGTGTTTGGATCAAAATAGAATATACTTTGCTCCAGCGCCAGAACCAATTAATTTTATTTTATTCGCTTCTGCCATTTTCTTCAATATGCGAAACGCTTGAGGTTTTGTAACGTGTAATAAATCAACCACATCAGCCCGTTTAACATCGCCTTTTTTCTTAAGCAATTCTAACACCAACTCCTCATAACGAATAGGGTCGATATCTTTTTGACGAATATATGCTACCGTATTTTTTGTTTTTTTGTAATATTTAGAACTAAGCATGTAATAACGACCGCGCCCATTCCCACCAGCTTCAATTAAACCTGAAGCAAAGGTTCTTTGCATGGTCGTCTTTTTCTTGCCGGCAATATTTCTTATCGGCGGTATTCTCGCTCCAGTAAGTATAATTCCAAAATGGCGGCAACCGTTGCCCGTTCCTCAGGGGTGCGGGAGCTAAAATAGAAATGGCAATCGGTTTTGGGGTTGAAATCGATCATTTTTTTATACAGAGCATCCTTAAACGCCATGCCGGTCTGGCTGTGCTTGAGAATTTCAACGGCCTGATCCAGCGCGTCGGTATTGCGATTGCGCAAATCGGCACCGGTTACGCAAACCGTAACCTTTTGGGCAACGGCCGTTTCCGGTTCTTTACGAACGGTATGGGTGGCCGGATCAAAAGAAAAATCAACGTTCTTACCGCCAACCGTAACGGAATCCGGTTTGGCGAATCCGCGCAAACACACCGCATATTGACGCACCGACGGAATCAAGGAGCAATCGCCTTGCGCAGGTTCGATCTCAAACAGTGCTTGCCGGTCGGTATATTTCAGCCGCATGGTTGTGGTAACGTTCGCACCGTTGCGATATTCGTTTCCGTCGCCGGCGTCCTCATAGAGGGTAAACTCGTTGTCCGCCCTCGGGAACACCAGGATCTCCATTTTCTCGGCGCCCCCAAACGATTATCGTGTTCCTTGTGCGCCTGCATCGGTATGATTGCGCCCGCCTTGCACAAAACAGGTATGGAGTAATCGTTGCGATACAGATCAAGCATACGCCCGCCCAAGCCGTCATAGATGCGGCCGGTAAAGAAATCGATCCAGATTCCCTGCGGAAGCCATTCTCTCACATGCCCCATCTGAGAACCCTCGTTATTTTTTTCAGTAATAGGAGCGACAATCATCTGATCGCCAAACCAATACTGATTTTTCACATCATAGGCGCATCGGCATTCGGGATGGGTGTAATACATCGGCATAACCAACGGCTTGCACTCGGTATGTGTCCGATAATTCATGGTGTAAAGATAAGGGAACAGTTGATGACGTAATTTCAGACTTTCACGCATCACTTGTTCGGTTACGGCATTATAGTCCCAGGGCTCTTTATTAATAAACGGATTGCAGGACGAATGCAGGCGGTTGATGGGGGAGAATACGCCATATTGTACCCAAAGCGCCGTCATGTTATCGTCGCGGCACCCATGATGATGGCCCCCGATATCATGGCTCCACCAGTTGCCCAATGCATAGGCAGGCAACAGCGGCGGTTCGCCGGTTAAGCGGCAAAGGTCTCGCAGCACGTTGCCGCACCGCCTTCGCGCTATGACAGTTTGGTGATCCCCATGAGGCTGCTTACTCTTTCGGCGGGACATGCGGCGATGACGGACCTGATCAGCCCTATTTTTAACGGAGAGCGAATCTTTTCACGTCAGACGCAGGATCCGATTTTAATCGATCTGTTTGAGCGTATTACTGCCTGTTACAAGCAAAAGGAGCAGAATGCGGCGGCGATCATGGCTTATCTGCTGTTGCTGTTGGATCGCAGTCAAAAAATCGGATTATTAACCGAATCAACGTCCTCACCCACCATGCCGATCCGAAAGGCCATTGATTATATCCAATCGAATTTCGATAAAAGAATTCTCCTGAGCGATATAGCGGCATCGGTCGGAATGAATAGGAAATATTTTTGCAGCTATTTCAAAAAGCATACCCTCACCACGCCCATTACCTATCTGACAATGTTGCGAATCCGGCACGTTAAAACGTTGTTGCAGGAAAAGCAGATGTCCGTATTGGAGGTTGCGCTCAGCTGCGGTTTTGATAACGTCAGTTTCTTTATCCGCCAATTTAAGGCCGCCACGGGGCAGACTCCGGGGCAATATCGCAAAGCCACATATCGATAACAAATAAGCACAGACCGCAGAAAATAAGAGCACAAAAGAATTCTGCCGCATCTTTTACTACACGGGGTTTATACTGCGGTTTAATAAAGATTTACTTTTCTGCCTACCTGTGCTATACTTTTAGAAAAGGTTTATGGAGGGAAGGCAAAGTTGGAGACGTTATTTTCAAATAATATTTACATTTTATATATTCTTGTCGGCTTTTCTGTCTTTTCTTTGCCCTCTTTTCAAGAATACCAACGGGTCATTCTTTTTTATGTGATCTCATTTATATCCGGCCTTTTGAACATCATCCCCGTTCGCTATATTCTCTTGCTTTCGGTTTCGGTCATGTTTTTTATGACAGAATACTTTTCTTGCGATAAAAGTAAACGAGACATTATTTTGAAAGTTCGCTACAAGCTGCTGGATTTTTTATACAGCTTTGCCTTTTTATATCATATCACTTTATATATATTGGCGCTGATGCTGGTCTTTTTTTCTCATATAGCAGATCAGCGTTTGGCGGAAATATTCTGGGCATTGCTGGCAGTCGGCGTGATGTTTTGGGATATACAGATTGTTTCAAAACGAGAATTCAAAGTATTTGATCTGCATTACTTGAGCAAAAAGCTGGAAGGATTTGAAATCAACAATTTAAGGTTAACGCCCGATATGCAAACAAGATTTGAGATTCTTGCGTTAATTGAAGATAAAACATATTTTACCAGAGAAAATGCATATACGCCCTTTACCTTTGAATTTCTAAAAATCAAATTGCGTCAATTCACAGCAGCATTTAGAAAAAAATCGCTGAAAGATTTTTGCGCAGACAATTTGAAATACACCTTAAAAAGTATTTCGCGCAGAGGCTATTCTACGCTGGAAATGCAGTTGATCCGAACTTTGGCGATCGATCGAGGGTGGAACTGCGTTATAAGAAGGAAATTCTACGAAATTTTTTATAGTCCCATCTTTTTTTCTTCCTATTATGATAGGTTTTATACTTATTATTACCGAAACACCGGCAAATTTCGTATGTTTCTGCTTTATGTTTATTGTCATACCGTACACACCTGGATCGGCGGTAAAAAGCGGCGTTTTTGCGATTGGTTTGAAGAGGATGATATCGGAAAATGGGAGTTGGAGAAAATGTTGGTCGCCAGCGTAGGGTTGAATTCCACAAGAATCACCAAGGATAACATTGACCGTTATGCATCTATCATAGAGGCCTATCAATTAAATCGGGAGCGTATCCTTGCTATCAGTAAAGGGCAATGACTCAAGAAGGTCATTGCCCTTTACTATTCATTTTTATTTAGTGCTTTGCTGCGGCTCTCTTTTTATCAAAAACAATCAATGTGAATAATGTGCCGCCGCTTATAAAGAAGAGCGCGATCCACAAAGCCATCCGGCAGCGATCGCCGGTTTGGGGGAGCGTTGTTTCGGGAACATTGCTTGGATCTTTCGCTGCGCAGACGGTGCATTTTCCATTCTCATAGGTATGAACCGAACGTTTGCCATAAGCAGTGCCGCAAGGAGATCTTCTTGTATCAACAATTCAACAGACGCTCCCGTATTTTCATCTCTTTGCCACATTATTTTAATTTCTGCAATTTTTGCGTGTTTGCAATGACAATCAGCTGCATTCCTTTTTCAAGAGGGAGCGCAGGATCAACCGTTGTACTGATATGGTCTCCCTTTCGTACCGCCACCACATTGATCGAATATTTTTTCCGCAAGCTCAGTTCTATCAGCGTTTTACCGATCCATTCCTCTCTGACATCGATTTCTACCATCGAGACCTCATCAGAAAGTTCCATCATTTCCAAAAATCCTGAGGTTAGCAGGTTTCTGGCAAGCCTTGTTCCGGACTCTTTTTCGGGGAAAATCACCTTGTCTGCGCCCACGCGGCTTATAATCTTTTGCTGCATCTCATTGCCGCATTTTACGATAACGGTGGGAACGCCTGCTTCTTTACAAAGGGTTACCGCCATAACGCTTGCTTCAAGATTACTTGCCATCGCAACAATGACAACGTCGATATTAGAAATACCGAGTCTTTTAATTGCCTCCGGCTCCGTAACATCCGCACATTTGCAAATAGGAATGGTTTCAATGGCGTTGTTGACACGATTTTGGTCCATGTCAACCGCCAAAACTTCCGCACCGTTCTTTACAAGCTCTTCTGCGACAGCTTTTCCGTATCTGCCCAGACCGAATACGGCATAGGTTTTATTCATACTCATCCTCCATCATCCCACACTGATTGTTTCAATGGGGTTTCTTACCATATTTTGATTATCTTTGCTTCGTTTGAATGCGACAGCTAATGAGATGGGCCCCACTCTGCCAAGATACATGGTCATTATAATAATGAGTTTACCAACGCTATCAAGAGAGGCGGTAAGATTTCTTGTAAGACCCACGGTTGCCGTTGCGCTGACCGTTTCATAAATAACATCCAATGCGCTTGCATCTGTTACGGCAGAAAGCAGGACCGTTGAAGCAAACAGAATAATAAAAGACATACAGGCAACAGCAACCGCTTTGCTGACAGCCTGCTTCGTAAGCCGCCTGCCAAACACCTCGGTATCCTCTTTATTGCGGACAGAGGCGAACGCAGACGCGGCAAGGACAGCAAAGGTAACCGTTTTAATTCCGCCGGCTGTCCCAACGGGTGAACCGCCGATAAACATCAAGAGTAAACATACGATAGAACTTGCATTTGTCAGATTTTGCTGCGGTATTGTTGCAAAACCTGCCGTCCTTGTTGTAACCGACTGAAACAAAGATGCTTCCATCTTTTGCAGCAACGAATAATCTTTTATTGTTTGCGGATTGTTGTATTCAAATGTGAAAATTAAAACCGCGCCGACCAGAATCAAAATCAAGGTTGCCGTTATTGCGATTTTACTGTGCAGGGTAAGATCTCTGAATAATTTTACTTTCTTTGTTCGGGCTTTTTTTAATACCCGAAGCACATCCCACCAAACAATATAACCGATGCCGCCCAAGACAATCAGCGCGCAGGTAACTATGTTGATCATGGGATTGAGCGCATAATCGCAAAGGCTGTTTTCGGCGATGATATCAATCCCTGCATTGCAAAAGGCAGAGATGGAAGTGAACACCGATATCCAGATCCCTTTTGCGCCAAATTGCGGGATAAAAACCGTCATATAAAGCAGGGCGCCGATCCCTTCTATGAGGAGCGTTCCGCTCACAACCTTTTTCACAAAACGAATCAACCCTGAAAGCGAATTCAGATTAAATGCATCTTGCAAGAGAAGCCTGTCGCCGATGCCCATTTTCTTGTGCAGAAGGATCATCAGCCCGGACATGATCGTGATAACCCCAAGACCGCCGATCTGAATCAATATTAAAATTACCACCTGCCCGAAAACACTCCAAGAGGTAACCGTCGGCATCACGACCAATCCCGTAACGCAAGTGGAAGTGGTCGCCGTAAAAAGCGCATCCAAGAAGGG
Organism: Clostridia bacterium; assembly: GCA_017436525.1. Classification (GTDB taxonomy): domain Bacteria; phylum Bacillota; class Clostridia; order Oscillospirales; family QAKW01; genus QAKW01. The sequence goes on from JAFSCX010000043.1 coordinate 15,936, forward strand.
GATTGCCTCTCCGGTTGCAGAGCTTATGGGGAGGGAAAGGAGCCCTGCGCCGATCAATATTGTTATTAAAAAGCTCAACAATATAATTTGTGTTGTTGATACCCCAAGCCGTTGTCTTCTCATCATTCTGTCCTACACCCTGAAATTCCTGTTATAAAGCAAAAGGAACCAACCCCCTGCAGACAGCTGGTTCCTTTTTAACTATTTTGGTTTATTATACTATACTCAGTCATTATAGTCAAGTTTTTGATGGAATCTTAATAAATACACATGTATTTAACTAAACCTACAAAAAAGTTACCCCTTGCATTATAATAAAAGATATTGTATAATGTAGGTTGTGAAATACTGTCGATTATTTAGTTCACGCGATTTGAGAGGTTGATCCGTTTTCTTCAATGCCTGTCGCGCTGAAAAGGAGTATGGTATGGATAAAAGCTTATTGATTGCCGGCGCCGGCATCTACGGCTTGGTTGCCAAAGAAATTGCCGAGAGTATGAATTGCTTCGATCGCATCGACTTTATTGACGACGGTGCTCAGCAAGCGCCCGACGGAGCAATGGTAATCGGCACTACAAAAGACCTTGAAGCGTTGAGCGGAAGATATGCCGACATTATTGTCGCCATTGGGAATCCGGCTGTTCGGATGAATCTGATTCAAAGGATTGAAAAGAATCCCCGGCTGACCCTGAGGACGTTGGTTTCTCCCAAAGCTTATATTTCCCCCTCTGCCCGAATGGAGAAAGGGTGTATTATTGAGCCGATGGCAGTGGTTCACGCAGGCTGTATTTTAGGAAAAGGCTGTCTGGTTTGCGCCGGCGCTGTCATCAACCACGCCGCTGTTTGCGGCGATTGTATTCAGGTGGATTGCAATGCCACCGTTGCCGGCAACGCAACGGTCCCCTCCGGCACCAAGATTCCTTGCAATACAGTATACAACAACGCATAAACCCCATCCCTTTAATTTGATAAGAGAGGTTTGAAATGTATCAAAAATTTTGGAAACGAATCATTGATATTTTGTTGTCTGCCATCGGCATCTTAGTATTGACCCCCGTATGGCTGATTTTGGCTGTCGCCATTAAAGCGGATGATCCCGGCCCGATATTTTTCCGGCAAAAACGCATCGCTCAGGATAAAGACGGGCAGATTCGCTATTTTCAGATTTATAAATATCGGTCCATGAAAATGTGTACGCCGAAGGATACTCCAACGCACCTGCTGGAGAACCCCGAGCAATATATTACCAAAGTCGGCGGCTTTTTGCGAAAGACAAGCCTGGATGAATTGCCCCAAATCTTCAATATTTTCTTGGGGCAAATGAGCATCATCGGCCCTCGGCCTGCGCTTTGGAATCAGGAAGATCTCTATGCAGAGCGCGCAAAATACGGCGCCAATGCTGTAAAACCCGGCCTTACGGGATGGGCCCAGATCAACGGGCGGGATGAGCTCCCCATTGATGTTAAGGCGAAGCTGGATGGCGAGTATGTAGAAAAAATGAGCTTTCTATTCGACGTGAAATGCTTCCTCGGCACCATTTCCTCTGTGCTCAAAAGCGACGGAGTGGTAGAAGGAGGCACCGGCGCCATGGAAAAAGAAAAGGACGAGCAGAAATAAAATGAAAAAAATTCTGATCGCCGGTGCAAACAGCTATATCGGCACCTCTTTTGAAAAATATCTGCAGCAATGGCCGGAGCAATATCAGGTGGACACTGTGGATATGATCGACGGCTCCTGGCGGGAAAAATCCTTTGCCGGCTATGATGCAATATTTCATGTGGCAGGAATTGCGCACTCCGATAACGGCAAAATCAGCCCGGAGAAGGCCAAGCTTTACTATGCGATAAATACAGATCTGACCATAGAAACCGCAAAGAAGGCCAAGACGGAAGGGGCGAAACAATTTATTTTTATGAGCTCCGCTATCGTCTACGGTGAAAGCGCCCCCATCGGAAAAACCAAGATGATTACTAAAGATACCCCGGTATCTCCCGCCAACAGTTATGGAGACAGTAAGGTGCAAGCGGAAAAAGGGATTCTGCCTCTAAATGATGATTTTTTTAAGGTTGTGATCTTGCGCCCGCCCATGATCTATGGTCCCGGAAGCAAGGGAAACTATCCCGTACTCAGCAAATTGGGGCAAAAACTGCCGATATTTCCCAAAGTAGATAATCAGCGTTCCATGCTGTTTATCGGCAACCTGATGGAGTTTGTTCGCTTAATGGTAGAAAACCAGGAACAGGGCATCTTCTGGCCCCAAAACGCGGAATATTCCAATACTACAGATCTGGTGCGGCAGATTGCTAAGGCTCACGGGAAAAAGATTGTCATTGTCCCCGGATTTACCTGGGTGTTGAAACTTTTGAGCCATTGTACCGGATTGGTAAACAAGGCGTTTGGAAACATGAGCTATGATATCGAAATGAGTAAATATCCTTGCAATTATTGTAAATTTGAACTTCAGGAATCGATCATTGAGACGGAGGCAGAATAATGCAGCGGGTGATGATTGTCAACTGTTTTGAAACCTATGAGCAGCGGGTGGAGTTGCTGTGCGACTATTTTCAAGAAAACGGTTGCGAAGTAAAGGTTATTACATCCGATTGGCTTCATATGCACAAAACGATCAGGCAGACTTGCCCGGATCATTTTGAAATGATTCATGTTAAACCTTATACAAAGAACCTTTCGCCCCAACGGCTGATGTCCCATGATGGTTTTGCCAAAGCGGCGCAAAGGAAAATGGAAGAATATCAACCGGATCTGCTTTGGGTGCTGATTCCACCGAATTCATTAGCAAAGACGGCCTCTGCATATAAAGCAAAGCATCCCAAGGTTAAGTTGGTGATGGATCTGATTGATATGTGGCCGGAAACCATGCCGATTTCTCGTTTTAAGAATATACCCCCTTTTACAAATTGGCGTAAGTTGCGGGATCAATATTTGCGGTATGCCGATGCCGTGGTAACGGAATGTAATCTGTTTCAGTCGATTCTTCACGGGGTATGCGACCACCAAAAAATGCACACCCTATATCTTGGCCGAAAAAGCACGGGTTCTGTCAGCAACCCCAACCCTCCTACGGATCGGGTTTCTCTGTGCTATTTAGGTTCTATCAACAACATCATCGATATCTCTTGTATCGAACAAATTATTCGAAATATCAAAGGGGATGTGGAACTGCATATTATTGGTGATGGCGAAAACAGGCGAGAATTGATTGACCGTGCATCAGGTGCAGGCGCTAATGTCATTTACCATGGCAAGATCTATGATGCCGAGAAAAAACAGCAGATCATGGATCAGTGCCATTTCGGGCTAAATATTATGAAGCAAACTGTGTTCGTGGGTCTTACCATGAAGAGTATAGATTATTTCGAGTATGGCCTGCCCATTATTAATAATATTCAGGGCGACACTTGGTATTTTGTAAAGTCCAAGGGAGTTGGAATGAATCTTTCTGATTTGAGGATGGATTATATTGAGATGATTCAATTTTCTAATCAAAGCAGAGAGGGTGTTCCTTCTTTCTTTTTGGAATATTTTACGGAGGACGCATTCAAAAAGCGAGTCAACGAGATTCTTGAAACCATCATATAATTGAAGCAACAAGCAAGAAGGAGATGCTATGGCTATATCAAAGGCAATTGATTTGATCATTCCAATTTATAACCGTGCAGACTTGATTCCCGGTCTTATTCAAACATTAGAAGGGCAACGAATGAAGGATTTTCGCGTTATCTTTGTGGATGATGGGTCAAAAGACAATAGTTATAATGTATTGGCCGAATTACTCCCAAAGGCTTCTCTTGATTTTTTAATATTGCAGCAGGAGAATAAAGGCCCCTCCGCCGCTCGAAATTTTGGAATAACCCATGCAGAGGCGGACTGGATAGCATTTTGCGATAGTGATGATATCTTGTTGCCGGAGTATCTGGAATATTTGTTGGGTGCGGTTGAAGGCAAGGATGCCCAAATGGGCTATTGTCGGTTGCAGGTAATTCCTGTAGGCGATAATACACCGATAAAGCCCGCAGGAAGCCCTCGTTACAGCTTATTGACAAGTGCTGAAGCGATGCATCGCCATTACACAGATTGGATCGCACCGGTATGTTTGATTTTGAACAGAAAATGGGTGCAAAGCAATCAGCTCATCTTTGATGAAGGCTGCAGATATTGCGAAGATTTGATGTTTATCACCGAGTGCCTTAATGCTGCTGAGCACGTTTGTGAGTGCGACAACCAACTATATGTTTACCGTACTCATGAGGGGTCTTTGCTAAGAAGCAGCGATACGACCAAGTATATTGATGGCCTAAACGGCTTTGAACGGCTGGAGAAAAAGCTCCAAGGATGCAATACAACCGCCGCTAAGGTTTTCTTTGAAATGGGGAAAGCCAGATTTTTATTGGGAATTTTGAGACGGGCTGCTTTACAGTTAAGTAAGAATGATTTTCTAAAATTGACAAAACTCGTAGAATTCAAAAAATGCAGCTACCAAATAAAACGATTGCCCCGGATGCAACACATTGCCGGCCGTTTGTATCAAATATCTAAACTACTATTTTATTACAGCGCAAGAATACTTTTTTCAGACTAATACCAGAAAGGCGAGATCATGAAAACGATTGCATTTTACCTTCCCCAATTTCATGCTATCAAAGAAAATGATGAATGGTGGGGTAAAGGGTTTACCGAGTGGGTCAATGTAAAAAAAGCCAAGCCTCTTTTCGACGAGCATTACCAACCTCGAGTCCCTTTGAATCAGAATTATTACAATTTGCTGGACCATGATGTCATGCAATGGCAGGTGGATCTGGCAAAGGAATACGGCGTTTACGGTTTTTGCTTCTACCATTATTGGTTCGACGGGCATCTGCTTTTGGAAAAGCCGGTAGAACATTTCCTTGAGCATAGGGAATTGGATCTCCCCTTTTGCATCTGCTGGGCCAATGAACATTGGACCAAAGCATGGGTAGACAAGCAACAGCAAATTCTTATTGCTCAATATTATGGCGGCCCCAAAGAATGGGAAGAACATTTTAACTATTTGCTTCCTTATTTGAAAGATCCACGATATATCTGCAACAACGGTAAACCTTTGGTGGTTATTTATAGAGCGGAAATCATTGATTGCCTCAATGAAATGTTGGATTATTGGCAGAAGCTGGCCATAGAAAACGGTTTCCCGGGGTTGGAATTTGCCTATCAACATATTGCTTTTGATTTGAAAGAAGGCCGCGATGACAGCCGATTCACTTATAACATCGAATATCAGCCTGCCTATGCACTGAACGACATGGATAAATCCGGCTATAAATTCCTGCGAGATATCAAGGGCAAAATAGTAGAAAAAATGGATAAGATCGGCCTAAAGCTGGCGGAAAAACACTCCGACAGCGCTATCCAGAAAGGTTATCAAAAGATTTGGGATGCCGTGCGCAATATCCATCCGCAAGGATTAATTAAGCAAAGTTATGACGATGTATGGCAAGCTGCCTTGTCCCATTGCCCCGAAAGCGAAAAATGCATCCCTGGTGCCTTCGTTGGTTGGGATAATACCCCTCGCCACAAAGAAAAGGGGCGCGTTTTCCTTGATGCTACTCCGGAAAAATTTCAAAAATATATGACGCAGCAGATCAAACGCGCGAAAGATGTTTATCACAAAGATATGATTTTTCTGTTTGCTTGGAATGAATGGGCAGAAGGAGGTTATATGGAGCCGGACGAAAGATACGGCTATGGATATCTTGAAGCGCTGAAGAATGCACTGATTGCAAACGGAGAGATGCCAATTTTCCGCAGCCATCCAGAGGAAGAAAGGTGATAAGATGAACGTAAATATAAAAAGCATTCTTCGATCTGCCGAGAATGTTGCCTATATTGCATTATGTGTGGCAATAGCGAATGGGGTTTTCTTTGGCACCGCCAATTATGCGGTTGAATTGGGATTTTCTGTTTGGAGTATTGTCATTCCCGTAATGGTTATCGGATCATTAGCATTATTGATTTGTAATATAAAAGACATCCTCAAGAATTCTACGCTATGGCTTCTCATTGCTTATGGTGTGTGGATTCTGATTTCTGCAGTTCGTGGATATCAAGCAGGCAATGATATTGGTCATATTACAGAGGATTTGCAAAGAGTCATTTATTTTTCTTTGTTCCCCTTAATTCTGACAATTTTGAATCGCGAATCACGTATAATTAAGCTGATGAAAATTGTAGTTTATGGGAGCCTGGCTTTGAGCATTCTTACAATTATTTTTTATATTAGTTATTTGTTCTTGCCAGCTTTATTTGACAAGCTTCTCTATTTGGGCTATTATGGCCAGATGATCAACTTCACCAGAATTTCGGATGTCATTTGCCGTATTTTATTTGTCAGCACACCGATGCAACTGTTTGGCTGTGCATTTGCACTATATTTTCTTGCAACAGATCGGCAACATACAATTAGATATTCGATCATAATCGGCTTAAACTTGTTTTGCATTTTGATGTCTTTCACAAGAACGCTGTATTTAGCAACCTTTGTTGCGGCGGCATTGGCGATATTGTTGGTTTTCCTGAAAGCAGATCAAAAGTCTCGCTTGTTTGTTGCCAAGGGAATTGCCACATCCGTTGTAACTTGCGCGGTAATAATTGTGTGTTTCTCAACGGCTGCCAAAACAAATTATTTTGGGTATGCATTGCAACGTGTATTTGTTACACAGCAAGAAACACCTGATACAAACATTAATAATGAGCAGGGAGAAACACCTGATTCAATCATTAATAATGAACAGCAAGAAACGCCCGGTTCAAATATTAATAATGAGCAGCAAGAAACACCAGGCACCAATCCTTCAACAAATGAAACCCCGGAAATTCCGGAAAATACAACTCCTCCGGAGGAAATCATAGGCTTCGAAAATGAAGATGAGTATCTTCAAGCAACGCTTCTTTCCGATAATATTCGTGAAAACACCAAAAAGTTGCTTCAGGCGCGCATTGATACCAATCCGTTATGCGGTGTTGGGTTGGGCATGCGTTTACCCGAGCGCGAAACACCGCCTGAATTTTTTTATTTAGATCTTTGGGCCAAAACGGGCCTATTGGGCCTTCTGCTCTTTTTGATTCCGGCGTGTGTTGTAATCATTGACATTTTGAAGAGAATAATCCGCCGTCAGCCATTTTTACTCAGCGCCGTTTGGGCCGTAGGGTTGATTGGACTAATGGTTTATTCTGTACTGCAACCATATATGAATACAGCTCCATGCGTTTTGATGTACTGTTGTGTGCTTTGCGTAAATGCTTGGCAGAAAAAGCATGCTGCTGAGCAAAACGAGATCGGTTATCAGGCTTAAGATTGCAACATTGTGAAACAAATGTCTGCGCACATAAATTAAATATGTTTTTGGAGGACTACTATGAAAGGTATCATTTTAGCCGGCGGGTCCGGCACTCGACTCTATCCCCTGACTAAGGTAACATCCAAGCAACTTTTACCCATCTATGATAAGCCCATGATCTATTATCCCATGTCTGTCTTGATGAATGCAGGGATCCGGGATATTCTGATCATCTCCACCCCTCAGGATCTGCCCCGCTTTGAGCAGCTTTTGGGCGATGGGCACCAATTCGGTGTAAACCTGAGCTATGTGGAGCAGCCTTCTCCCGACGGGCTGGCTCAGGCCTTTATTCTGGGCGCAGACTTTATCGGCGACGATACTGCCGCCATGGTACTGGGCGATAATATTTTCGCCGGCCACGGCCTGAAGAAGCGCCTCAAAGCCGCTGTTGAAAACGCAGAGAGCGGCAAGGGCGCCACTGTTTTCGGCTACTATGTAGATGATCCCGAGCGTTTCGGGATTGTGGAATTCGATAGCGAGGGCAAGGCCATCTCCATTGAAGAAAAGCCCGCCAAGCCCAAGAGCAACTATTGCGTTACCGGCCTTTATTTCTATGATAACCGCGTTGTTGATTTTGCAAAGAATCTGAAGCCCTCCGCCCGCGGGGAGCTGGAGATCACCGATCTCAACCGGATCTATCTGGAGAAGGGCGAGCTGAATGTGGAGCTTTTAGGCCAAGGGTTTACCTGGCTGGATACCGGCACCCATGAAAGCCTTGTGGATGCCACCAACTTTGTAAAGACCGTTGAGACCCATCAGCATCGCAAAATTGCCTGCTTGGAGGAAATTGCCTATCTGAACGGTTGGATTTCCAAAGAGGATGTTCTGGCTGTTTATGAGGTTCTGAAGAAAAACCAATACGGCCAATATCTGAAAGATGTTTTAGACGGAAAATACATCGATAAATAAATTATTTTAGAAGGAGAAAACGATTATGACAATCATTGTTACCGGCGGTGCCGGATTTATTGGTTCCAACTTCGTATTCCATATGCTGGGTAAGTACCCGGATTACCGAATCATCTGTCTGGATAAGTTGACCTATGCAGGCAATCTTTCTACACTGGCTCCTGTAATGGATAATCCCCATTTCCGTTTTGTGAAGATGGATATCTGCGACCGTGAAGGCGTTTATAAACTTTTTGAAGAAGAGCATCCGGACATTGTCGTCAACTTTGCCGCAGAGAGCCATGTAGACCGCTCCATCGAAAACCCTGAAGTATTCCTGCAGACCAACATCTTAGGCACGCAGGTGCTGATGGATGCTTGCCGTAAATACGGTATTCAGCGTTATCATCAGGTTTCTACCGACGAGGTGTACGGCGACCTGCCTCTGGATCGTCCTGACCTGTTCTTCACCGAGGAGACCCCCATCCATACCAGCTCTCCCTACTCCTCTTCCAAGGCCGGCGCCGATCTGCTGGTGCAGGCATATCACCGCACCTTTGGCCTGCCTATTACCATCTCCCGCTGCTCCAATAACTATGGCCCCTATCATTTCCCCGAGAAGCTGATCCCCTTGATGATCGCCAACGCTCTGGCCGATAAGCCCCTGCCTGTATACGGTGAGGGTCTCAATGTCCGCGATTGGCTGTATGTAGAGGATCACTGCAAGGCCATCGACCTTATTATTCATAAGGGCCGTGTGGGCGAGGTTTATAATATCGGCGGTCATAACGAAATGAAGAATATCGATATTGTAAAGATCATCTGCAAGGCTCTGGATAAGCCGGAAAGCCTGATCACCTATGTTACCGATCGTAAGGGCCACGATATGCGCTATGCCATCGACCCCACTAAGATCCATACCGAGCTGGGCTGGTTGCCTGAGACCAAATTTGTCGACGGAATCCAGAAGACGATTCAATGGTATCTGGACAATAAAGAGTGGTGGCAAACCATCATCTCCGGTGAATATCAGAATTATTACGAGAAAATGTACGGGAATCGCTAACGATGAAAATATTTGTAACCGGTGTCGGCGGCCAGTTGGGCCACGACGTGGCAAACGAACTGCATAAACGCGGCCATGAATGTATCGGCAGTGATATTGCCTCAGCATATAATGGGATTCCGGACGGCTCTGCCGTAACCGCTATGAAATATGTGGCAATGGATATCACCGATGAAAAGAGTGTCCGCAATATCCTCACCCGGGAAAAACCGGATGGGGTGATCCATTGCGCCGCTTGGACGGCGGTAGATGCCGCAGAGGACGCGGAAAATCAAGAAAAGGTCCGTGCGATCAACGTCGACGGTACCCGCAATATAGCGGAAGCTTGCAAAGAACTTGGCTGCAAGATGATGTATATCAGCACCGACTATGTCTTCAACGGTCAGGGAGAAGAGCCTTGGCAGCCCGAATGTAAGGATTATGCTCCCCTCAGCGTCTATGGTCAAACCAAATTGGATGGCGAGCTTGCAGTTGTAAATACGCTGGAGCAATATTTCATTGTCCGTATCGCATGGGTATTTGGATTAAACGGAAATAACTTTATCAAAACCATGCTGAACATTGGTAAAAAATATGATACGTTGCGGGTGGTAAACGACCAAATCGGTACCCCCACCTATACCTTGGATCTGAGCCGTTTGCTGGTGGATATGATCGAAACCGAAAAATACGGCTACTACCATGCCACCAATGAAGGCGGTTATATCAGTTGGTATGACTTTGCCTGCGAAATTTTCCGCCGGGCCGGCTACACCATCAAGGTTACTCCCGTTACCACTGAAGAATACGGCCTTTCTAAAGCCGCCCGCCCCTTCAACAGCCGATTGGATAAAACCAAGCTGGCAGAAATGGGCTTCGCTCCCCTGCCCACCTGGCAGGACGCATTGGCAAGATATTTGAAAGAGCTCTTTTCATAAAAATCGCTTATAGGAGGCTGGTATGTCCTTTAATTCCGTAATTTTTATTTTTTTCTTCTTGCCGATTGTTCTGATTGGAAATTTCCTTCTTCGTAATAAACCTACCGGGAAAAAGACATGGCTTTTATTGGCCGGTGTTGTATTCTATGGGTACTGCAATTTGCGCATTTTGGCCTTTCTTATTGTATATGGGCTGATTCATTATTGGTTCGGTTGTTTGCTGGAATCGTGTAATGATCGTAAAATTGCCAGAAATTATCTCCTGATCCCCGGAATTCTGCTGGATGTCTTTTGCTTATTTGTTTTTAAATATTTGAATTATGCACTTTCCCTTGGTAACCGACTCTTTGGTACAACCTTTCCGGCTGTGGCAAATTTGATTCTGCCTCTGGGAATTTCTTTCTTATCATTTTCTATGATTGCCTATTTGGTGGACATTTACCGAGAAAAGTCAAGCGCATTAAAGAGCCCGGTTGACTTTTTCCTTTATCTGAGTTTTTTCCCGAAAGTATCACAAGGTCCCATTACCCGGCATGGCGATATGCCGGAAATTTCTCGAGGCGGAAACCAAACATCGATAACAACATTTGCATCTGGATTACGCAGGTTTATTGCTGGTTTTGGGAAAAAAGTCCTGATTGCAGATATTCTGGGAAATTCTGTCGATATGGTATGGGACAATATTTCTTCCGGCCTCTCCTCCGCCACCGCATGGATGGGTATTTTATGCTATACTTTGCAGATTTATTACGATTTTAGCGGCTATACCGATATGGCAATTGGATTGGCTAAAATGCTTGGCTTTTCATTGCCGGAAAATTTTAACTTTCCGTATCTTTCCAGATCTGTCTCGGAATTTTGGAGACGTTGGCATATCACCTTGGGAAATTGGTTCAAAGAATATATTTACTTTCCCTTAGGCGGCAGCCGCAAAGGGATGGTTCGCACAATTATTAATAGTACGGTGGTATGGCTATTTACCGGAATTTGGCACGGCGCTGCAACCAATTTTGTGTTATGGGGCATTTATTTCGGATTCTTTGTTATTTTAGAAAAATTCGTCAACAAAAAACTTTGGTATCAAAAGATCCCCGAAATACTTAAGTGGGCTTTTACCTTCTTCCTTGTGATGATGGGATGGATTATTTTCCGCAGCAACAGTTTAGATGAAATTGTCGCCTATATTCAATATATGTTTGCTTCCTGCCAAGATGCTGTATATGAATTTGGTTATTTCTTTGACAATTCTGTATATATCGCTTTGTTTGCGGGTATTCTTCTTACACTCCCCAGACCCCATAAAATAATTGCTCAAGCATCTGATAAACCGATAGTAATTATAGTAAGGGATTTGCTTCTGTTTTGCGTTCTTCTTCTCTCTATCATTTTTATGCTTAACAGCACCTATCAATCCTTTATTTATTTCCAATTTTAATAGGGGGATGAGACATGAAAAAAGCAGTCAATATTATCTTTATCGTCTTTTGTGCAATCATTGTATTCGTTCCAATATTAACTTTTAATTGGAAACCAAACCAAATATCGGCTGCAGAAAATAGGCAGTTGGCAGAGCTGGAATCTCCTAAAAACGGGTTATCTTATTTTATGAAAAGTCTGGATAATTACGTAAACGATCGATTGGGGTTCCGTGATCAATCTGTACAACTATACCGTCAACTCACAATTAAACAGCTAAATTTCAAACACAAAGATGTAATTGTTGGGAATGATGGGTGGCTGTTCTATTCAGAGGAGCTCCCTGATTATACAGGCGCAAATAACACCCAAGAAACTACAGACAGATATATCGCTGTTCTCAAGCAGATCAATTGTTGGTGCGAGGAGCGAGGGATTCAATTTATATTTGCTGTGGGGCCGAATAAAGCTTCGATTTATTCCGAATATATGCCGAGCTATATTAAGCAAGCAAATACCACCCTTTTGGATGCGCTTATGGAAAAGACGGCGGATGAAGGAATCTTGATGCTTTGCCCTAAAAAGGAATTACTAGAAGATAAAGATAACCAAGAGTTATATATGCGATTAGATACGCATTGGAATCATCTGGGTGCCAAATATATGATTACCCAATTGGCAGAGACGCTGAATATGGATTCCTATGATATCCCTGTGGCATCCACTTATGAATCCACCGGTGATTTGAAGGATATGTTAAATATCGGAAATACCGGCGCATTATCTCTTATGACCGATTTACCGATGGCAACCGAATCAACCATCGAACCAATACCGGATACAAAGCATCAAATAGTCCATTCCCCCAATAAAGAAAGTTTTGTTTGTTATCGCGATTCTTTTTCCATTGCATTAACATCATTTTATTCCTATTATTTTGATGGCCCGATGTTTTGGGAATTTGCAATTGATTTTGATTACATTAACAGTGCACGGCCAAAGTATTTGGTTTTGGAGTGCGTTGAACGATATATTCCCCAAGCAATAGAAAGCAATGCTGCGGTGTTAAACTGGAATTTGGGATAAAAAAGGAGAAAATATGGGACAAATTACCGTTGAAAAAAACGTTGCAGGGATCGAAGGCCTTTGCGTGATCACCCCTGCCGTTCATGGCGATAATCGTGGCTATTTTATGGAAACCTATAGCCAGCGAGATATGGAAGAAAACGGCATCGACATCGTTTTTGTGCAGGACAATCAGTCCATGTCCACCAAGGGTGTTTTGCGCGGCCTGCATTTCCAAAAAAACTTCCCCCAGACCAAGCTGGTTCGGGCCATTAAGGGAAGCGTATTTGATGTGGCGGTCGATCTTCGCGCCGGCTCTGCCACCTACGGCAAGTGGTACGGTGTTTTGCTGACTGAGGAAAATAAAAAGCAGTTTTTGATCCCCAAGGGCTTTGCTCATGGATTTCTTGTGCTCACCGATACCGCCGAATTTTGCTATAAATGCGATGATTTCTACCACGCCAACGACGAAGGCGGCCTGGCATGGAATGATCCCGAAATCGGCATTCAGTGGCCGGAGGTGGTCGGAGAGTATCAAGGCAGCGCTTCTGCCGAAGGGTATACCCTTGCCGACGGTACTCCGCTGAATTTAAGCGAAAAAGATCAGAAATGGGATGTGCTGAAAAATGGTTGATCGCGACGAAATTCTCTTAAGTATCTATGTGGCAACTTATAACCACGAAAAGTTTATCGCACGGGCGCTGGATAGTATATTAATGCAGAAAACAAAATATAAATTTGAGGTTTTAGTTGGAGAGGATCTCTCCACCGATGGAACCCGTGCGATATTGAAAGAATACGAAAAGCAGCACCCCGGCTTTTTTACCATTTTTTACCGTGAGAAAAACATGCATAATACCGAGTGTAGTAATGCACAGGATCTTCGCGCACGCTGCAAAGGAAAATATCTGATTGCCCTGGAAGGCGACGATTTTTGGCTGGATGAATATAAGCTCGAAAAGCAGATCGATTTTCTGGAAACTCATCCTGAATATATCGCAGTTGCCCATAACTGTGTAGTCGTAGATAAAGATTCTGAAATCAACGGTGAATCCTATCCTGAATGTACGGATGAAGAATATACATTTCAGCATTTTTTCAACGACATTTTACCCGGGCAGCTTACCACTGTAATGTACCGCAACTATTTAAGGGATGAAACTTTTGATTCCAGCATTTTGTTTAAGAAACTCTCCCCTGATGATCGCTTGCTCTATTTTGCACTGCTTTGCCACGGAAAAATCCATTGTATGCAAGAGGTTATGAGTGCATACAGGCATATTACAAACGAGGGATCTTCATTTAGCGCAACTGCCAAATTTGTGTATGACGAACAAAAACGCTGGCAAAAAGAATTGCTTGCATACACACAAAAGCATTGCAAAAAAAACGAGATCATTCAAGCAGAATATTTGTACTTTTATATTATCTTATGGGCAATGCTGACCAAACGAATTAAATTCAAGCAAGCGATCAGCGATTTTTCCGATATTACTCATAAGGTAGCTGTATTTGCCATCGGCTTGAAACGTTTTATTAACAAAAAATTGCTTCGTAAGAAAGTGTTTGCTAAAAAAGGATTATAAAATGAAAAAAGCATTAATGTGGAAATTACTGGAGCGATTTGGTGTTCAAGGCGTCCAGTTTGTTCTGCAAATTATACTTGCGCGGTTGCTATTGCCGGAGCATTATGGCGTTTTATCTATCATGCTCATTTTCACAACATTGGCCAATGTGTTTGTGCAAAATGGATTTAATACTGCGTTAATCCAAAATCCGGATGTTACAGAAGAAGACTATTCATCTGTATTTTGGATAAGCCTTGGCTTTGCCGGGATTCTGTATGGCGTAATGTATTTTATAGCACCGTTGATTGCAACCTTTTATAAAATGCCGGATATTGTACAGCCGTTTCGTGTATTATCCTTAATGCTGATCCCGGGAGCTTTGAATTCCATCCAGCTGGCAAAGGTTAGCCGGGAAATGGACTTTAAGAAGATTTTCACAAGTAATATCGGTGGTATTTTAGTATCCGGAATTGTCGGCATTTTGTTGGCTTATATGGGTTTCGGTATATGGGCGTTGGTTTTTCAGACCTTGCTGAACATCGTTTTCGCCTGCATTGTCATGCTTTTCACCGTAAAGTGGAAACTGCGGTTTCGGTGTAACCTTTCCCGTATTAAGGTATTATTATCTTTTGGATGGAAGCTGCTGGTTTCCAGCCTTCTGGACACTTTATATCAGGATTTAAGCAGTCTGGTCATTGGAAAAAAGTATAACTCTGATACCTTGGGATTTTATAATAGAGGAAAACAATTTCCTCAGTTTATCATCAATGCCATCAACGGATCGGTGCAAAGTGTGCTGTTGCCGGCGATGTCTGAAAAACAGGAAAATAAGAGCGACGTTAAGCAGATGATGAGAACTGCCGTTATGGTCAGCTCCTATCTGGTGTTTCCAATGATGGCAGGTCTTGCGGGTGTAGCAAAGCCGTTGGTAAAACTACTGCTGACAGATAAGTGGCTGGAGTGTGTCCCATATTTGCAGATTTTTTGCTTTTCCTTCGCCTTCTATCCCATTCACACGAGTAATTTACAAGCGATTAATGCCATGGGGCGCAGCGATATTTTTCTTAAATTGGAAGTCATTAAAAAGGCCATGGCCTTGATTGTTCTTTCGATTGGTGTATTTTGCTTTGATTCGCCCATTGCCATTGCCGTAACTGGTATGGTTACAGGGTTAATCAGTTGCTTCATCAATGCAGCACCAAATAAGAAATTGATTGATTATTCCTATTTTGAACAAATGAAAGATATTCTCCCCTCTTTTGTGATCGCATTACTGATGTTTGTGGCTGTGCAAACCGTTGAGCTGTTTCATTGGGGGGCAATTGCCACATTAATGATGCAGATATTCTTTGGTGTGATGCTTTATTTTGCCCTCTCTGCGGCTTTTAAGTTAAGACCATTTATAATGCTTATAAATACGCTGAAAAGAAAAATTGAAATGTGAGGAAAAGAAAAAATGGGTAATACAGCGAAAAAGAAATTATTACTTTTAGGCGGATCTCGTTATATTTTGCCTGTTATTGAGGCTGCACATAAATTGGGAATATATGTGATCACCTGCGACTATCTCCCGGATAACATTGCACATCAGTATTCTGATGAATATTGCAATGTCAGCATTATCGATAAAGATGCTGTATTAGAGATGGCGAAGAAATTAAAGGTGGATGGAATAATGTCTTTCGCCTGCGACCCCGGCGTAGCAACAGCGGCATATGTTGCAGAAGAAATGGGGCTTCCCCACAGCGGTTCCTATGAATCTGTAAGTATATTGCAAAACAAAGGAAAATTTAGACAGTTTCTAGCAAATAATGGATTTAACGTTCCTGTGGCAAAGGGATACACCTCTATAGAACAGGCCATTCGTGATATCGATATATTCAACTGGCCGGTTATCGTAAAGCCAACCGATTCTGCCGGAAGTAAAGGTGTTACCCGAGTTGATAGCCCCGACGATCTTGCAAAAAGCATAGAATACGCTCTATCCTTTTCTCATAGCAAAGAGTTTATAATTGAAGATTTCTTAGAAAAGAACGGCCATTCATCTGATACAGATAGTTTCTCTGTAGATGGACAACTGAAATTTGTATCTTTTTCGGCACAACGCTTTGATGAAAATTGTGAGAATCCGTACACCCCTTCGGCATATAGTTGGCCCGCTACGATATCAGAGGAAAATCAAAAAGAACTTACAAACGAAATACAAAGACTTCTTACGTTGCTTGATATGAAAACGTCTATTTATAATATTGAAGTAAGAGAGTGTACAGACGGAAAAGCATATATAATGGAGTGTTCACCTCGTGGCGGCGGGAACCGCCTTGCTGAAATGCTGAGATATGCTACCGGCGTAGATCTAATTACTAATGCAGTTCGTGCAGCAGTAGGAGATCCTGTTATAGATGTCGAGCAAAAGCCCTATAACGGTTGTTGGGCAGAAATCATTCTGCATAGCGAAAAATCCGGCGAGTTCGATCATTTATGGGTTTCTGATAAGATTAAACCTAATATAGTTGAAGAAGATTTATGGATAGAAACCGGAGCAGCAGTTGGAGGTTTTTCGGGTGCAAACGAAGCAATAGGTACTCTTGTTTTAAGATTTGACACTCACGAAGAATTAGAAAAAGTATTAGAAAATCAAAAAGACTACGTTCAAGTCATCTTGAAATAATAAAAGAGGATTTTATTATGAAAAAAATTGTTGTTTTTGGCGCAAGCGGTGATACAGGAAGATATTTTGTTGAGTATTTTTTAGAAAATAATAAAAACAACGAATATCAAATCATCGCAACCGGAACAAGAAAAACCGATTATTTTGAAAAAATCGGTGTTCCCTATTATCAAGTAGATATTACTGACAAAAGCCACTTTGATCAACTTCCGAAGAATTGTTATGCAGTAGTGGATCTGGCCGGCTTGATGCCTGCCAGAATGAAAGGATATGATCCTTATAAATATATTGATGTCAATATCACGGGTAATCTCAATATTTTAGAGTATTGCCGCAAAAGCGGTGCAGATCGGATTCTTTTTGCCCAGAGCTTTGGCGATATTAAGGATTGGGCAGAAGAAAAACTTGTGCTTACAGCTGATATGCCCAGAAATTTCAGTTTTAAGACCGATCATACCATCTATGTAATGTGCAAGAACTTTGCTGTGGATATGATGGAGAATTATCGCCAAATGTATGGTTTGAAACGGTTCATTTTCCGATTGCCCACCATTTATCTTTATTCTCCTGTAGACAACTACTATGTAGACGGTGAAATTCGCAAAATCGGATACCGAATTCTTATCGATAAAGCTATAAAAGGTGAAGACATCGAAGTTTGGGGCGATGCAACACGGCAAAAGGACATGGTGTATGTCAAAGATTTTTGCCAGATGCTATATAAGGCCTTGTTTGTTGATAGAGACTTCGGGCACTATAATGTTGGAACCGGTGTGGGCACCTCGCTACTGGAGCAAATCCAAGGAATGGTTGAAGTGTTTGGCGAAGAAGGCAAGAAATCCAAGTTGATTATGCGTCCGGACAAGCCTAACGCCCCGCAGTATATCATGGATATTACCCCTGCTCGCGAAGAACTTGGTTATGAGCCACAATACGATTATATTGCAATGCTTACCGATTTTAAGAAAGAAATGTTTAAGGATTTACCATAAAAAGACTGCCTTTGAAGCAGCGGAGGTTGCTATATGCTGATTAACGTTACTCGTTCCTCAATGCCCTCTTTTGAGGAATATTGCGAAGAAATTAAAGATTTATGGGACAGCCATTGGCTGACCAACATGGGCGCAAAGCACAAGCTGCTTCAAGCGCAGTTGGAAACATATCTTGATACGCCCCATGTAGTTTTATATACCAATGGTCATTTGGCGCTTGAGAACATTATTGCCGCCATGGGTTTTCCAAAGGGGAGCGAGGTTATCACAACCCCCTTTACCTTTGTATCTACCACTCATGCAATTACACGCAATGGGTTGATCCCCGTATTTTGCGACATAAACCCTGCGGATTATACCATGGATGTTGCAAAGATCGAGGCGCTGATCACAGATAGAACGGTAGCAATTGTGCCGGTTCATGTTTATGGCAATCTCTGCGATGTAGATGCCATTCAAGAAATTGCCGAGCGGCATGGCCTGAGAGTCATTTACGATGCAGCCCATGCCTTTGGTGTCTCCCGAAATGGCATTAACGCTGCCAATTTCGGCGATGCATCAATGTTTAGTTTCCACGCCACCAAAGTGTTCAATACCATCGAAGGCGGCGCAGTAACCTTCCGGGAAGATTTGGTTCAGAAGATGAATGATCTGAAGAACTTTGGCATTCGCGGCCCCGAGCAGGTGGCCTATGTGGGCGGAAATGCAAAGATGAATGAATTTCAGGCTGCAATGGGCATTTGCAACCTTCGCCATGTGGATGATGAAATTGCAAAACGGAAGGCTATCGTTGAGCACTACCGTAGCCGCCTTTCCGGAATACCCGGCATCCGCCTTTGCAGCGATCAACCCGGCGTAATCCATAATTATGCTTATTTCCCGGTTGTTTTTGATGGATATCGGTACGACCGCGATCAGGTTTTTGAACGCTTGGCCGCTGAGAACATCACTGCTCGGAAGTATTTCTATCCTTTAACAAACAATATTGATTGCTATAAGGATCTACAAACAGCCGGCGCAGAGAAAACACCTGTTGCAGATTATATTGCTAACCGTGTGCTGACATTGCCGCTCTATGCAGATTTATCTTTAGAGGATGTAGATCGCATTTGTGATATTATATTGAACTAAAAATCAAGCGAGGTGAGCGTTCACCTCGCTTTTGCTTTTCTTTTAATCCCCCATGTGATCAGCATCGCAACACTACAGATTGTAAAATAGATTGCGGAATATACAACAGGGAATGCAGTTTGATAGGTTAGGCTGGAGAATCCCCAAAACAATCCTGCCAAAAGGATTGGCGAAAACCAAAAGAATTTCATCTCGCACCCCGCGATGATCCCGACCGCCGCAGAGACAATGGGATGAAGGATAAAGAACAGCAGCATGGTAAGCAAACACGAATAATCCGAACCTGATTTTAAGAGGCGGATTTTCGTCTTTGCTGTGTTAAAATACTCGTCAATCCGGCAGGATTAACTGCGTTTTATGCCTTGCAAACCCAAAAATCCGCTCCCTTAAAATTCTTTGACCTTAAAACGAGCAAAATTTCGGATGATTTTTGGTGCGGAGAAGTTTATAAGGCTGGCGCCTATAAACCTTCGACAAGCCAAAAAGCGTTGAAATTTTGCCGTTTTAGGCAGGTTCGGATTACTCGTGTTTGCTTAACCATCATCCCTGCATCTGCTTTGATGGTCCGGATGGTGATCAACGGAATGATCAGCATGGCGACCAAAATGATTGCGCCGATTAAAATTCCTCTTTTCAATCTACTCATATTGCAACTCTCCAAACTGTATTTTCTCCCGTACCTCTTCGGTAGCGAAGATCAGCCACTCCGTATCCACCTGCACCCATACCGTCCCTTCGGTTTTGCCCATTCTATATGCATACCCTTCGCCGAAATTGGATTGATCGTTCTCGGTGGGCTTTTGGCTCTGCTTCACCGAGGAGGTGATGGTACCGCTTGTAAAGCTCAAGGTTTGGGTATTTCGATAGCCGGTATCCATATAAATTTTGCCGTCGATCTTCACCATGGGTATCAGCGCATATTCCTCTTCCTCCATTCTGACGCAAAAAGAATACCGCACGGTACCGCTGTATTTTGCGGCACTTTCCCAATCGGCGACCACCTCGTAGATGCAGGTCTCCTGATCGGGATCCGGCTGAAGCTGAAGGCCTTGCACCTTGGCTTCAATCGCCTTCCCCTTCCCCTTTTCATCGATCTGCCATGCATTTACTTGCAACCGGTCCGGCATGATCGTAAAATTCAAATGGATTGTTTTTTTACCTTTATAAACCTTAAATGCATTATTTAATAAATCCTTGGTTCTTGCCAAAGGATGATCGCTATCCGCGCAAATTGCTTGCATCAGACCATCTTCTGCTTCAAAGTTCCAAGTGGCAGTTCCCTTTAAGGCCTCGGCGGTCTTGCCATCGCAGCTGATGATCAGATCGGGGATGGTGGACCCATCTCCCAGATCCTGCCAGAATAATTTTTTCACCTTTTCCCGATAGGCTTTTGTAATCCGATAGCCATAGCTGGATAAAGGATTGATTACCGGCTGAATGGTAATCTCCTCGCGGGAGAGATCATAGGTGGTTAATATGGCTCTCATTTCTGCAATGGTCGCTGCCCCCACAGAATAGGCAAAGCTATTATCCGAGACGGCCTCTTGGTGGGTATTGGCAAGGTAACATTCATAATGATCCTTTGCCATCTGCCAGATGTAAACAGTAAGCCCTCCGTCGGTAGGAATATTGAAAAAATGCGGGTGGGTCTTACGAAGCTGCTCGATGAGCGCCCCTTGGCCTCTCGCCGCCTGCTCTAAATGAAGGGCAAAATATTCCTCTGCGGCATTTTCGCAAAAGGCGGTCTGCTCCTTGATATATCTTTGAGAATCCAAGGCTTTTCCTTGAAGATGCCTTGGAAATTTTGCCTTAATATCTTTTTCATAATCGGAGCCGTCCCGCGGGGTCCAATATTCCACCAATTCATAATGGCCGTGCTTTTGGGTGCGTTTGGCCGTAATGACGGTGGGGATATGAGAGCCGGCCTCCAATTGAATTTTTCCGTCTTTGAAGCAATATTCATGGTAGAGGGACCAAAAATAAACCGTTGCCCCATTGAGTGTGCGATCCACATCTAAAATTTTATGATGAGTAACGATAAAATTTTCATCGGTATGCCCCTCTGCATAATTGTGCTCCGCCACTTGCATATCCAGAAAAAGAGAAAGCTCCTCATCAAGGGTCGTCCTTGGATTGGTCAAGAAGCAAAGGGCGGCCGCAATTGCTGCCAAGGCGGCAACCACTACCAGCCAAAAGGCCGGTTTCTTATAATTCAATACCGATTTGATTCTTTTCTTTACCCCCACCTCGCCGAAAGCAAGAGGGCAGGCCGCAATCATGCGGCGATTAACGCTGCAGGCCAAAAGGGCTTGAGAATAATCCGCTTTCTGCTCTGCATTTAATTCTTTAATGACCTTCTCATCGCAGGCAAGCTCAATATCGCGGCAAAGCAAAATATAGCCAAGCCATATCAGCGGATTAAACCAATGAATGCTCAGAATCAAAAAGCCCAAGGGCTTCCACCAATGGTCTTTGCGGCGGATATGGGCCTGCTCATGGGCCACCACATACTCCATCTCCTGCTCTTCCATCCGGAAGGGCAGATAAATTTTCGGCCTGATGATCCCAAGGACAAAGGGAGAGACCACCCGCTCACTATGAAAAATCCCCTCGCGCAACAAAACAGCCGTACCGATTTTTCTCTTTAAGCAAAAATAGCTGACCGCGCTGTAACCAAGCAGGACCGCCATCCCGATGATCCAGCCGACCGCCGCCAGCGGGATCAAAATCTGCAACGGATTGGCGCTGGTGGCGGGATCGGGCGCAAAGGAGCTGCCGATCATCGGATTCACCACCTGATTCAGCGCAGGAATCCCTGTATTGATTTCAGGGGAGCGATCCAGAATGATCCCGGGGCTGATGGTCTCAGGGCTTGGGATCAGGCTGATGATGCTCTCCAAAGAGACAGGGCAAATCAATCGGACCGCCACAATCCCCCAAAGCAGCACCCTGATCCATTTGGGGGCCTTTTTTAGCAGTACTCTTAATAGCAGAACGGCTAAAACAATCCATCCTGCAGAGATGCTCATATTTACTACAGATACGAAGAACTCCGTCATTTTGATTCTCCTTTCCTATAGCGATCTATCATCTGCTGAACCGCATCAATCTCTGCATCAGAAATCTTTTGATGTTTTGTAAATGCTGCGATAAAAGCGGGCAGGGACCCTTCAAAGGTCTTTTCCACCATCTCGTTCAACTCTGCCGCTTGCACTTGATCTTTGCTGACAAGGGAGCGAACGACGGTATTTTCATTTTTTAAGATCCCCCGCTCGGATAATCGCTTGATCACCGTATAGGTGGTTGTCGGCTTCCAGCCGAGACGCTCCTTGCAAAGCTCCACAAGCGCGCTGCTCTTGATCGGCTCCTTCTCCCATAAAATCAGGCAAAACCGATATTCGCTTTCAAAGACCTTCGGTGTATCCATCAAAGACGCCTCCTTTTTATCTAATCCATTAGAGTTCAATTACACTCTACCACATTAGAGCCGCATTGTCAAGAGGCTTCTTCTCCCGCACAATTTGTCGGATTCTGTTGCATCGGGTTCTCACTTATGGTATTATAAAATCAGATACTCGAAATATAGGAAAAAAGCATACTCCGTTCCCTGCCTTGAAGCAGAATATTCCGGTGCTTTTTACTTATTTTTGAAATTGTCCTCATATCCCAATAAAAATGATGTATAATAAAGAGAAAGTACGGAAAGGATTTTTTATTATGCGTATTTTGGAATTATTCAAAAACCTTGCCGCCATCCCCCATGGCTCCGGCAATACAAAAGCCATCAGCGATTATTGCGCCGCCTTTGCAAGAGAGCGCGGCTTTGAAGTGCTGCAGGATCAATGGAACAACTGCTTGATCCGCCTGCCCGCTACCCAAGGGAAGGAAGCAAACCCCATCGTCGTGCTGCAGGGCCATTTAGATATGGTCTGCGAAAAGGATGCAGGGGTCTCTCATGATTTTGAAAAAGATCCCTTGGATCTTCAAATAGAAGGCGATCGCCTCTTCGCCAAAGGAACCACCCTTGGCGGGGATGATGGTGTAGCCATTGCCTATGGCCTTGCCTTGATCGAAGATCCTTCTATTCCCCATCCTCCCATGGAAATTCTCTTCACCTCCGATGAGGAGACAGGAATGGACGGTGCCATCGGGCTGGAGAGCACTTGGCTCAAGGGGCGCATCCTTTTGAATCTGGATAGCGAGGAGGAAGGGGTCTTTATCACCTCCTGCGCCGGCGGCGGCGAGATTTGTGCCCGCCTGCCCCTCTTTTATGAGCCTTGCACCAAGCCGGTTTATCGGATTTCAATAGAAGGCTTGCAGGGCGGCCATAGCGGCGCTGAGATCCATCGGCGCCTCGGCAATGCCAATATCATTCTTGCCAAGGTGCTTGCCGGGCTGAGCTGCCGCTTGATCTCCATCAACGGCGGCAATAAATCCAACGCCATTCCCCGCGCAGCGGAGGCTCTTTGCACCATGGATTCGCCGGTGGATTCTACCGCCCTCACCGAATTGCTTTTGCGGGAATACGGGGATCGGGAGCCGGATCTTAAAGTAATTGTCGAGACAGCTACCGCCGACCGTCAATTAGATGAGGCCTGCTCCAAGGCCGCCATCGGCCTGCTCTCCTCCTTGCCCGACGGGGTCTTCGAATGGAGCACCGAAATTGAAGGCTTGGTCGAGACTTCTTCCAATCTTGGAATTCTGACCACCGCCGATCAGCAGCTCTCTTTGCTGATCTCCACCCGTAGCATGAAAAACGCCAAGCGCGACGCTTATCAAGAGCAGCTGATCGCCCTTCTTGAGCGCTTTGGTTTTGCGGCAGAGGCCGGCGGCAGCTACCCCGCTTGGGAATATAAGAGCGAATCCACCCTGCGCCCCATTGTAGCCGAAATCTATCGGCAGCACTATCAAAAGGAGCCCGCCTTTATCGCCCTCCATGCAGGGTTGGAATGTGGATTGCTCTCAGAAAAGATGCCGGGGCTGGATGCCGTCTCCTTCGGGCCTGATATCAAAGAGATCCACACCCCCCGCGAGACCCTCTCTCTCGCCTCCTTCCAGCGCACCTTCGAATTCTTAAAAGCGATCTTAGCAAAGCTATAATTAAAAAGCGACTGTGATCCCCACAGTCGCTTTTCTCGTACTCTTAAAAAGAAACGGCCGGCAAAAGCAAAAGGATTTTTCAGATTCTTTAGACAATTAGGAAAGGGACTTTCTCCTCTCTCTTGCACGCTTAGACACATTACAAAATGAACTGTCATCGCCACAATCGCTCTTTCATTTCTCCCCCCCATTTTGATATCATGATATCATGATATCAAAAAAAAACAACAACCGCGGCACCCTCGCAAAGAGGGTGCCGCGGTTGTTTTGGTTATTTCTGCGCCATGCGCTTGAAAATGTCTCTTCGTTTCTCTACAGGCGAGGGGCTGCTGCTGTCTTTCAAATCCCGCTCCACCAATTCGGTCAGATATTGATTTACGCTGAATCCCCGCTCTTCCTTTTTGATCTTCTGCACTTTCTCAATCATGGTTGCATAGGTTTCCGGCGGAAGCCGTAAAGTCATCATTACTTTTTCATAGGTAATTACATCCGTCTTATTCATCTTTGCGCCCTCTCTTCCATTTTGATATCATGATATCATGATATCTTAAATCAATTATATATGAGAAACCGGCTTTTGTCAAGTTCTGCCGTTTTTGAGGGCGCCATCACTTTAATTTTGGCATGAGAACGGCAAAAATTGCATTTTGATATCATGATATCAAAATGCATTGATGAGGGTGGGGTGAGCTTTGTTTTGGTCGGAAAAATCGTAGGAGATAGATCAAAAAACGCAGACATCTTAAGCAAACACGAATAATCCGAATCTGCCTAAAATGGCATAATTTCAGCGCTTTTTAGCTTATCGAAGGTTTGTAGGCGCCAGCCTTACAAACTTCTTTGCACCAAAAATCATCTGAAATTCTGCTCATTTTAAGGTCGTTGAATTTTAAGGGAGCGGATTACTCGTGTTTGCTTAGCGTGGTACTCCAAGCGGAACAGACAACGATATCCGCCTGCTTTTTTGCGGAAACATTTTCAATGAACTAATTTATAAAAATTTTTTGCTTAAACTTTTTCCTCCGGCTTTTTATAATTTTGAGTCATATGCTGATTTGTATCAACATGAATTTTATATAGGCAAACCGGTCCGGAGTGTACGGAACTTTATTGCTGTTTTCCGACGGCTTGAATTTTGGAGTAAAATGTTATATAATATGCGTTGCAAATTTTAATTTTACGGAGTGTAAATATGAGCGACAACAAAGAAATGCTCGGCACGGCGCCGATTGGTAAACTGCTGTTCAAATTAGCGGTTCCGACGGTGGTTGCCCAGCTTATCAATATGCTATACAACATCGTTGACCGCATTTATATCGGTCATATGCCGGGCGACGGAAGCCTTGCGCTTACGGGTGTCGGCGTTTGTATGCCGATTATTATGATTATCTCGGCGTTCGCGGCGCTGATTGCTTCGGGCGGTGCGCCAAAGGCATCTATTTCCATGGGGAAGGGGGATAAGACTTCCGCCGAAAGAATTATGGGAGGCTGCTTTTCTCTGCAGCTTATTATCTCCGCCGTTCTGACCGCCGTTTTGCTGATTTGGAATAAAGATTTACTTTTAATGTTCGGCGCAAGCGAAAACACCATCGGCTACGCCAACGATTATATGAACATCTACGCGATCGGTACGGTCTTTGTTCAGTTGACACTCGGCATGGGTGCTTTTATCACCGCTCAGGGATACACCAAAATCAGTATGATCACGGTGCTGATCGGTGCTGTCGGCAACATTATTCTCGATCCTGTTTTCATTTTCGGCTTTCAGATGGGCGTAAAGGGCGCGGCGCTTGCTACCATCCTTTCACAAGCCATTTCTTGCATTTGGGTGCTTGCGTTCCTTTGCGGGAAGAAAACCTATCTGAAACTCAAAAAGCAGCATCTCCGCATAGACGGAAAACTCGTTTTTCCTTGCATTGCACTGGGAACGGCAACCTTTATTATGCAAAGCAGCGAAAGCGTCATCTCGGTCTGCTTTAATTCTTCGCTCTTAAAATACGGCGGCGATACTGCCGTGGGTGCGATGACGATCCTGACAAGCGTAATGCAATTTGCGATGCTCCCGATGCAAGGGATTGCGCAGGGGGCGCAGCCGATCTTGAGCTATAACTACGGTGCAAAAAACGTAGGGCGTGTAAAGAAAACCTATAGGCTGTTGCTGATATCCTGCCTTGCTTACTCCTTTGCCATTTGGGGTGCTATTATGATGTTCCCGCAACTGTTTGCAGGAATCTTTACACCCGACGCAGCACTCATCGACTTTACCGCAACAGCACTTCGCATTTATTGCGGCGTGATGTGCATCTTCGGTATTCAGATCGCCTGCCAGATGACCTTCGTATCCATCGGAAACGCACCGTGTTCCATTATTGTTGCCATTGTTCGCAAGTTCGTTTTACTCTTGCCGCTGATCTACATTATGCCGCAACTGATTGCGGATAAGACAATGGGCGTTTATACGGCAGAGCCTGTTGCCGATGCAATAGCCGTAACCTTTACCGCTATTCTTTTCACCATTCAGTTTAAGAAGGCATTAAAAGCTTTAAGGTGATAAGAGTAATCCAAACTCCGTTTTATAAAGGCAGATTTCCGCTCACTCTTCGTTAAAATACTCGCCAATGCGGCAGTTTTATGCCTTGATTGAGCAAAAATCTGCTCTTTATAAAATCTCCTGCTTTAAGGCAAATTCGGATTGCTCTTATCACCTTAAGCAAACACGAATAATCCGAACCTGCCTAAAATGGCATGATTTCAGCGCTTTTTAGTTTATCGAAGGTTTGTAGGCGACAGCCTTACAAACTTCTCTGCACCAAAAATCATCTGAAATTCTGCTCATTTTAAGGTCGAA
>JAFSCX010000044.1 GCA_017436525.1 Clostridia bacterium
TAAAAGAATTCTGCCGATTCTATAAATCAGCAAGGGAAAAAACCTACTCTTTTTTCCTTGCTTTCTTATTATAAGGAAAAAATCCGCATCATCATGCGGATTTTTGATTAAAATTTTCTGCTTTCCGCCGATCTGCTCTCTACCGTGCGTCAAACCTAATGGTAACCGTTTCATTTTGCATGATGGCAAAATATCCACTTATACCATTAGGTTCTCCTTTTCCCCAACAAAACTTCAGTTTTATCGGGGACCCCGAAAAGACGCCGACGAGAACAGATCGACGAAATCTGCACTCTTTTTTGAGAGTCTCCCAGCGTGTCAAAAACCTCCGCAGGAGTTTTTTGACACGCTGAAAAAAAGAGCTGTAAAAACTTTACAGCTCTTTTTCTTTTACAAACAGCAAAAAGATGCGCTGAACAGGGAGGCAGAAGATAGAGCCTGCCACCGAAAGCCCCCACCAAAGAGGCTTATTGAATAGACGCTTGAGAGCGCTGAGCTCCTCGCTGCGGATCAAAACATATAAAAATACCAAAACCGTAACCAATACGATCAATAAAACCTTCAGCAATGAAAGGGGCACCCCTTCCACGCCCATATAGCCTCCGATCAGCCAGATGCCGCAAGTGATACAGCCGGCAGCGGTTACCCACCACCACCAAAGGCCATGCTGAATCCTTCTGGCAGTGCCATGAAGGCCTGCAAAAAGGGCTTCGCAATAAATCTGCACCCCTAAAAGCCAAGGCAGAAGTTTCTTATTGAAGCCTTGCTTCTCGCCGTATTTTTTAAGAGCAATTCCACCCAAAATGAAGCAGATCAGATAGGCTGCGATCCATACTAAAGTTGAGATTATAAACCATTTCGGCAGGATTTTATCCTGCACCAATTCCAATAATTTTTCCATCGCTTAGTTCTTTGCCAAGGCCCTCTCCAGCCAGATACGGCCGATATCCAGCGCATCATAAAGGCTCTTCTTTTCACTCTTCTTTTTGGAACGCTCAAAAATGGATACGCTCTCATCGGTGGTAAGAAGCTCTACCGTTACCTGAGTGGGAATCTCTTCCTCACTGCCGTCGGTCTTTTCGATATGAATAAAGATTACATAGGGATCTCTGGGATCTCCATAATAAATATCATTATTGCTGCGGACCAGCGGATAGCCCTTATACATAGTAAAGGGAAGCTTTTCTTTCTTTTCAGCCATCTATCTGTTACCTCCTATTATAATGGTTTGATATTCTTATATATTGTAGCACACATTATTCGGAATGTAAACCATCAATTTTGCACCATTTCCGAAACAGACCCGTAGAATGGAGAGAAGATTGAACCGCTTTTTCGGCTCAATCTTCGAGATAATCGAAAGGAGAATCGCAAATGGACGATTTTGATCTGCGGGATCTGCTGTCTCCCCCTCTGCGCCATTGCGCCGAAAACCAAGGCCGGCCCGCAACCCATAAAGAGCCCTCCCTTGAGCCCATGGTCTTGGGAATGGCTTATGTACGCCCTCAAATTTGGGAGGATCTTTATGACACGGAGGATGCTTTTCGCAACGGCACCATCTTCCGCGGATTAGACTATCCCTTTATGGGAAGAGGAGGGAATAAAGAATGAGCGAGCAGGAAAGAATGATGCAGGCGGTTTATACCAATGGATTTGCCGCCGATGATGCCCGCCTCTTTCTGGATACCCATCCTCAAAGCCGCGAGGCACTGGATTATTATAAAAAGAAAATAGAGCTCTATAAAATCGCGCGGAATCGCTATGAGGAAAAATACGGCCCCATCAGCGTAGAAAATGCCGCCGTCGGTGATCGCTGGGGCTGGGCAGAGCAACGCTGGCCCTGGGAAGGAGGAGAATGAGTTATGTGGAAATATGAAAAACGCTTGCAATACCCTGTAGACATTAAAAAGCCCGACGCGCGCCTTGCCAAGGTCATCATGTCGCAGTTTGGAGGTCTTAACTGCAAAAGGTTATAATTTTATATAGTCAATGGTGAAAGGTCAAAGCCGAGAAATGTCGAACTACGCCCGCAAAAGACGATGATCGGGAAGATTCGATATTTTTCACTATCATTTAGTTAACCCATATAGGAGGATTAAAATGACCAACACCATCTATCAATTACTACATCATTTAAGTGCAACCGGTAACTACCGAGGCTTTAAGCTCACGGTGATTGCACTGAGGCTTGTTTTGCAAGATGAAGATTGGCTTCTTCAGATTACCGAGTTATGCCGAGAGGTTGCAAGAATCGCAGGCTGCCCCGAATGTACCGTAGAGCGAAACATCCGGACGCTGATCAATCGGGTGTGGAAAAATTGCTCGAAACGATTGATTGAGATCGCCGGCTTTCATATGTATGCGCCGCCCAATGTATCCGAATTCTTGGATATCCTTGCAAATCATATCCGCCGCACCTGCCGCGTTTCGATTTCAAAAGAATAGAAGAAAGGCTCTCCTTTGCGGGAGAGCCTTTCTTTTTTAATCCTCTTCGTGAGCCTTCTTATAAGCTTTGATCTTCGCGACCGTCTCCCAGCCCGTAGAAACCGAGAACGGATTATTCTTTGCAGAGGTCGAGCCGGTAAAGAGTTGCCAGAGAATTGCCTGCTGGCGCCGAGTCAGGCCATCGGTGGAAGCAATGGCCGCTTGAATCCTGCCATTAGATGCACTATTCTTACCTGCCGCATCATTGGCATCCTCAAGATTCTCTTTGACCATGATAAATTGATCAAGAGAAATATCATGCTCCGTTCCGATTGCAATCCTGCGCCGATCGGAATCAGATGCAAATAGGCTCATTGCATAAAGTTTTTCGCTCTCATCAACATCGGCGCTTGCAATCGCCTTATACTTTTGCAGATAAGAGATACTTTCCTCGCCCTGCTCCGGTGCTATCGCCTCAAGACCTCTCGCGATCTTAACAGCACTTTCTTTTGGAAGCCCCTCACCAATCATTTTGGCCGCCTTATCGGTATCCACCGAAGAATCGAAATAAATATCATAGAAGGTATCAAAATCAATATTATTCTCTTTTACCACCTTTTGAGCCCGCTCATAGGTGCTCTTCCCTTCGATCTGCAGAGCCATTTCGGCACCATAGATCTCTCGATTCACCTCCCGATAAATCTCTTCGGCAGATGCTGAAGGATCATTGGCCAGACGCTCATCCACTGCTTTGATATACCGTTCATACTCTTCTTCTGATTGAAGCAAAAGAGCATTTCTTGCAGCATATTGGATTTTCAATGCTTCTTCCTTATCCTTTTTACTAAGAGAGACATTGCCCTGAATCTGCTTGATTTCCTTGCTGATCTCGGAGATCGCCTTAGCTTTATGATTCCACCACCGATATTTCACCTCATCGGCAGCGGTTGCCTTGCTACTGTTCTTCTTTTCCGTCAGCAGATCCTTTGTATCATAAAAATCACCCTGCAGACGATTAGAATACTCCGAATCAATAACAAATGCTTTAGTCAGGAAATTCTGCTGGCTTGCCACCGAAAGCATGGGTAAAATAATATCTCCGGCAACACCGGTATAAGAATCCAGCAGATAATTGATCTTCTTGGGAGAGATATTCAATGCTCCGCCGATCGCAATAGAGAACTTATCGGTAGTGGCATCATACTGCTCCGCCTTGGGATCATCTTGCATGCTCTGGGGCACAATATCTCCGCCATACCAATTTTTATTGAAAGCAATGGCGGTCAGCGCAGATGCAAAGACATTATCCGTCAGCGGATTCATCGGTGCAACCTGATCGGCGGCCGTGGAGATAAATTCACCCCAGCCAATCTCTTCTCCCTCGATCAACTGCTTAATCCGATATATCGGCATCCCCATTACGGAAAGAACTCTTCCTTTCGGAATCTTCAGCCAAGAATGATCTCCCGCTTTTATCAGGAAATTTACATCCTTATCCCGCTGCTTGATCTTCTCATATTCATCATCATCTCCGAAAAGAATATCATTGATCAGCGAAGGAGCGATTCCCAAAAGGGCAACCTTTGCAATCAGCCCCACCCATTGGCGGGCGCTTTTTGTCTCTGTCAGCAGGCGGCAAGCTTTGGACCATCCCTGAATGCTTGGGTTAAAGAAGGGTACCCAATTCTGATTTAAGCGCTTCCCAAGCGTTCCGCTCCGGCCGAAATTAACCGTAATATCCGCAGCGTTATACATAGCTTCCATCAAGCTATCCATGCTGCCATCGCCTTTTTTAACTGTGGCCATAAATTCCGCCAATCTCGGTGCCTGCTCTATGGCGCGATTCAACCATTCAATTCTGTTACCGATATTCCGCTTGATCCATCCGCCTTCCTCTTTGATGATCCCTTGATTATAATCGAATACAGAAGAATAAGTGCCTCCAAGCGCCTGATACTTCTGCCAATACTCTCCGTTTCGTGCAATCTCCTTCCATGCTGCAGGGTAGTTTCGCAAGAATCCTTTTAGATCCTTCGAATAAAGAGAAGCATCCTGAATATCTCTTGCAAAGTTTCTCACCGCAAAGGCAGGGTTGTAGCTGGTGATCAACGCTTTATAGAGATTAACCGCTTTATGAGACTGCTCTTCCAGCCAAAATGTTTTTTCTTTTTCCGGCGAGAGTGCCTTGACCGCCTCCAAGAGCTCCGGCGTTACCGAAAGGGTGTATTGAGTGCCATGGTCATATACCATAAAAAGATTTTCCCACTCCTCTTGTTGGAAGGGATCCATCTTGTCGATTGCACCCTCAAACTCCGAAAGCCCGATCATACGATCGGCAGATTGCTCAAAGTCAACCACCTCTTTGAACTTTCCTTGGCGCGCAAGATCCAAGAGCCTCATTCCAAACCGATTCTTGCTTCCCTCACGCACCACCGATAAAGTCTGATCGGCGATCTGCTTATGGAGCGGCACCAAATCGGCCACACCGTCCTCCGCTCTGCCTACCGTCTTTCCGATGGATGCCCGATTGCTCTTTCTCGCCTCAACGCTCTCTTCCGCTTGCACCCTGCGGGTCGGCACATAATGAGGATAAATCGCCCTCAGCTCCTCGGCAAAATCCTTGGAAATCAATCCGCTATCCACTCGATATTGCAAAAGATTATCAAGATATCGCCGCACTGCATCTCCAAGCTCCTTAAATTCCGGATGCTCTCGAAGGAGATCCTGCGCCTTACCTTCGCTGACCTCGGCAGTAACATCAGGGCCGAATACAGGAATATTTCGAATTTCCTCCATCCGCTCCTTAAAATCCAATGCCTTGATATATTCCAACGCTGCAGGCTGAGATGGATCGCTCCAATCTCCCGCTTTTCTGCGAATATCCCGTTCCGATAGATTGGCAAATTCCGGATAACATTCCGCAATCAGCTCAAAATCTGCCCGAGCCTGCTCGGTTCTTTCAATGCTCTCGCGGCTCATGCGGTCGATATTATGAAGATGGTAAAGGTAATATTGGAATTGCTCATAATAAGCCTTACCCTTCTTCATGATCGGCGAGAAAATCTCATTGAGCCCTTTTCCAATGGTATCGCCAAATATATTGGTCTGCTTGTTTTGAATCATGCTGATTCCCGCATTGGAGGAAGAACGTGCCATATTGAAATATTGATAGAGATGCTCATCCCCTTTTCTTCGGCCAATATCATAAACCGCATCGCCGGAATCTACCAGCTTCCGCTGGATCATATTCCAGCTCTCGCTCATCTTCTCTCCAAAGGTCTTGCGTTCCTCCTGCACCTCAGTAGAAACGCCCGCCTCCGGTGAAGCATTTTCCTCCGCAAAGCTCGAAGCGGTTCGGGAAAGAAGCGCCATATAACTGCTTGCGTTTTGGCTTGCTCTCTTTGCCTCGCCGCTCTCCATCTCAAAGAGCGCATCGATCTCCGCCTGCCGATCGGCCGCAAACTGCGCTTGTTCAAAGGGATCCATATCGACAAAGTCTTTGGCGAAATCTGCACCATCATTCTGCGCCGCCACCTCCTCCGAGGTAAAGAGGGAATCAATGGCATCTGTTTCTGGATCAAAATCCGTTCCGGGGCGGATCTGATCTCCGCCATTTTTCCAGCCATATTCCCTCGCCCGCTGCTCCTTTACCTTGTTTTCCAACTGAGCGATGATATCCCCGCTCACCTTGCTCTCGCCAAGATGCTGCTCAATGGCTCCCAATACCTTCCGCAGCATCTCCGCCGATTCGATATCGGTATCCGCCAAGCGATCCACTCCAGCATATGCATTTTCTAAAAAAGCGTCGGCATCCACGCCTCCAAGTCCTTGGGCTTCTTGCAAAATTCCCTCTTGGCGGTAAAGCTCTGCCAGCTCCACTACCACATCATTGCGGCCGGGGGCAATTAAGGAAGAGACTTTTCGCTGTTTTGGAGTGGAATTATTTTTTTCTTGACTATTTTGATTGTTTTGTGATATATTATTATTGGAAGTATTCATTCCATAGCTAGCGGCAATTGGCGCCGTCGGCTCACTGGTTTGGATGCTTCTGTTTTTTATTCTAACAATATTTCCTTTTCTCAATTCTTTTTGGATATACCCGCGCAGATCTTCTTTACCAAATACAGTAGCCACCTTATTCACATCTATCATCACTCTGTTGCAGTTTGCGTGTTCATTAATATAAACAGGGACATTGATAGTATCTCCGTTTTGATTTTTATGTTGAGAGATAAGGAGAAAATATTTTTCTCTTCTGTTTGGATTATCAGCGTTTTTGGTTCCTCGATACGCCTCCGTAACATCCTCTAAGCTATCCATAACCTTCAAAAACAGAGTATCTCCAAGGCCGTGATAATTAGTTTTACCGTCAACCTTTAACCCCATTGCTTGCGCTTCTTTTTCAGTAAGGATGTTTTCTCTGATATGCGACGCCTTCATGGCCATCGGAAGATTTTTAGCACCTTTTTGAGAAACTACAATTGACGGTGTAGTTTCTGTTAGCTCAATATCGCCTCCATAATATTTATTGTTTATCGCCTTTTTAACCTCGGTCGCCGCTCCGTCTTTTAATGAATATTTCATCGCCCCCTCAAGATCCACCGCACCTTCCGCCGCCTGATAATTGGAAGCCGCATCGAGGGCGGCATCTTCAAAAAGCGCATAGAATTGATCCAATACGCCTTCCATCTGCTGCAGGGCTTGCGCCTCGGCAGATGCGGGGGCGTAATTATTTTTGGAATATTCTGCACGGATTCTTTTCAAAAGGCTTTTGATATGATTGATGATCCGGCTGAAAAGGCTCTGATCCTTCTGCTTCAGTGCGGCAAGCTTCTCCACCGCCTTGCTATCCAGCAGCATCCGCTCGCAGGCATCACAAACGACCTCCTCATAAGCCAAAGCGGGATCCTCGATCCCTAAAGCCTCTTGCTTTGCCTTAACCAGCTCATCCATGGAGATCCCATGCTCCCCATATTGCTCCTCTAAGAATTTTGCAAAGGCATCGAATTTTTCTACCGACCACTGCTTAATAAAGTGGGTCAGTTCATGGCTCATGGTTAAAGCGATGGTCTTTCGATCATCCAAATTCTTCTGCAGATCTAAATGGATGCTGCTATCGGCCTCATTAAAGAAACCATTTGCATTAGCGCCATAAGTACCTTCAATAGTGGAATCATAGAAAACAATATCAATCCCGATGGCATTGGCAACCACTTTTGCAAGCTTCACCGCTTGCTTTTGGGATTCGGTGATGGCTTCTGCCCCCTTTTCAAAACGCACCGCGCCGGTACCAGCCACCGCCTCGGGTGCTTCCGCTTGCTCATCATAGATCATCTCCCGAGCGATTCTTTGCTCCTGCTCAGTTACTCGATTTTCATTGCAAAAAGCCTCGATCTGCTTCCGCACCGCCGCAAGCTCTGTCCGATCAACCGTATAGGCTTCCTGCGTTAGCATAACGGAATAATACCGAGCGCAAAACTCATCCTCTGCCATTGAGCGTGAATAATCCAAGCCGCTCACAGCCTTTTGCTGCAGAATGGTATTGATCTCCTCTGCAACACCCTCTTCTCCGAGGGTGTTTTTTGCTGCCTGCAGGATGGTTTCTCGAAAGTTCTTTCCCTTTTCCGGCTCCAGCTGCATGATCATCTGATAGGCCTGATGGCCGATGGCATAAAAAATCCCCTGATCCAGATCGGTAAGATTCACCGCCATTAAGCCGGAAGCAAGAAAATCTCCCGTTTGATGATGATCGGTAACAAGGAAATGAATCCCGCTCATCTCCGAGAGAATATTCAAGGTCTCTGCCGCCTCTTGCTGGGTTTCATTCAAATCAGCTCTGCCTTCCACGATCACGCCTTCTTTCATGAAGCCTGCCATGGAATCATAATATAAGATCTGCTCAATGGCTTGGGTATCGAATTCCCCGAAAGTATCCTTAAAGAGGGCAAGGCGGGCTTTAGAAACCTTTCCATTCTCATCGGTAAAGGAAGCAAGGCGGGCAAGGAGTGCGATCTGCCGAGGGGAGATATCCTTTCCCAAGAGTTCCTCTCCCATCATCCCCTCAAGGATCGAAAGCAGCCGCTCATCCTTGGCAATGGTCGAAGCTTCTTCTAAGGTGAGGGTTTTTGCAGTCAGCACCTTGCGGAAGATCTCCTTCGCCCGCTTGATCTCGGCAGGATCTGCACCTTCCATATTGGCCTCGATCATGGTGGAAAGAGTTTTGGCCGCGCCCTTCACTCTGCGCTTGCGGATGCTCTTTTGGATATTTACAATATCCTTTGCCGAAACGAACGCTGCAGCCCCCTCTTTCCCTTTATATCGGGGTTGCTGATTCTGCTTCGCTTCTTTGATCTTAAGGGCTGTTTTATTCTCAAGCTGCGCTCCGAGGGAGATCAGCTGATCCACCTCGCCAAGCTGCAGGGTGCGGGCCGCTTCGATTTCTATGGCACGATTTTCAAAAGGAGCATAAGCCACCGAGAAGGCACCGCCGGTAATGGCGCCCAAAAGGAAGCTTCTGCCGGCCTCTTCCCAATCGATTTCTTCCAGCTCAGCATCAGAGATCCCATTAAGATCGGAAGCGATCTTAGAAAGGAAAGGGCTGATCACCTCCTGCAGGAATTCCTCAAAGCCTTCAGCGCCCATGGAGGAGGCGATCTTGATAGCGGTTTTTGCGCCTTTGGTAAGTGCAAGCTTCTCAATGCTGCCCTTCAGCTTTGTAAAGAGCCCATTTTTCGAAGTGAGCCCCGGAATACCACCCAAGATCTTCTCCATTGCCACCTCTGCGGTACCCGATAGCACACCGTGGGTCAGCGCTTCATCAGACCGCTTGCCTGCGGCAATATCCTCGGTATAGGTGGTGGCCATGGATTTGGCAAAGATATAACCGGAGGCTGCCGCCTGCCCCACGACCGGCACAAAGGAAACCGCTACCGCAGGCACCATATCTAAAATAGTATAGCCACCCATGTAGATCGTCTCCAATGCCTCGCCGCCGAATCCCATCTGATCCAGTTTTTCTACCGTTACCTGATGAGAAGCGGTCCCCAAGGTTCCCGCCATCCGCTCATAACTGCCTGCGGCCATATTTTCAAGCATATAGCCGCCTTGTGTTAAGAAACGGGTCAAGCCGGAAAATGCACCTTTTGTTCCTGCCCACCAATCATTGAGGGAATCAGCCTCAGCTAAAAGGGCCTGCTCCCGCACATTGGCATAATAGGAGAAAGCAAGCTCATGCTCCCCTTCTGCCAAAAGGGCAAGGACCCGATCCGCCTGCTCTTTTTCAAAGAAGCCGTAATCTCCTTTTGCAAATCCTTCCACATCGGTTTCAAAATCCCGATAATTGCCATCAAAATATTTTCCTCCATGGCGATATTGCTTCGCAATTTCCGAAAATCCCTCCAAGGAAAATTCCTTCGCTTTTTCTGCCGCCTGATCATCCGGAATCAGTTCTTCTGCATATTGCACCACATTCCGATGATAAGCGCCGGTAATCTTCTGCTCTTTTTGGGAAAGCTCTCCGATCTCACCCTGCACCCTTGCAAGAGTTTCCTCGTTGCCCTCAAGCACACCGGGGAGCCGCTCACCGTCCCGCGTAATATAAACCGCCTTTCCGTCTGCATCATATTCCAGCCGCAAGGTCATCTGATCCCGTGCATATTGAGCATTCCCGCTCATGATGGTGCTATATTGCATCAGATCTTCCCAACGCCGGCGCACATCGGAATGAAGCTTGCTCACCTTCTCGGCCCAATTCTTGCCGGCATAAGATTTAGCCCATTGCTCCACTTCTTGATCCTCGGCAGCATTCTTCTCATTGGTCTTTCGGTTCTCAATATATTTTGCAAGTTTATCAGTTTCTTTTTTATACTCCGAATATTTCTTTTCTTGACCATCCACAATAACATCCGCCAACGAATTCTCTGCATAGTTCGTTTTCTTCAGCCATTGCACATATCCGGGAAGCCGTGCATTGATCATTTTTTCCTGTTCAGCCTGCAGTGCCTCTAACTCCTCAACAGAATACCCTCCATAGATATCATCCATCTTCCGGTATTCTTTTTGGCTCTCATAGGATTCTTCATTCTCCTCATAAGTAACAGCATATTCCTGCATCTGTTTCAAAGCAGGAAGGCTCTTTTTAAGATATTCCGCAGCGCCGGAGACAATCTCCTGCTGATCTACGGTGAGATCTACATTCTTCAAAGCATTCTCCAAAGCGGCAACCATACCCTCCGAGGTCTTGATATGAATCTCAAGTTCCTTTTTCTCCTCATCGGAGAGTTTCTCCAGCTGATCAAATTTTTCTTTTGCCTTGGTATAGATCTGCTCTGTGGCGGCGGTGGTGCTGCCGATCCCTTTCTCCAAGCGGTCCAGATAATAAGAATAGGCAGCGTTACGATCCTCAACCGTCTCCGCTTCTTGAAGCATCACATAAGCATCCGCGATGCGGAAGGTTTCCTTTTCCTTTGCACTCTCAAGGGAACCGGCAGTATCAATGATCTTTTCCAGCCTCTTCACCGTCTCCTTCGCCCATTCAGGCGCCTTTTCCTGCACTTGAACCGATAAGGCTTCCTTCTTGGTTTTTACATTTTTTACCGAAGGAGCAGCAAGCTTCTCAAGGGCGGTATATCCTTCAGCAGTCATTCCCGAAAGCCGTTTCTTGAGCACCCGCTCTTCCATGGCATAATCAAAATACCGCAAGGCCGCCTCCATCTGGCTCCTGCTTCTGCTATCAATTCCGCTTCGGAATGCAATCCATTCCCGCGCCTCTTGAAGATCCTTAAAGGATTGCCCCGTTTTTTCGGCATACTCAATCGCTTCCCGAACTCCCGATTTAATCTTTTCGGGTGTTTCATCATCAACAGAAACCTTTTCTTTTTTCTGCTCCACCTTCTTTTGAATCGATACCGTCTCTCCGGCCTTAATAGCCGCAATCGCCTGCTCATAATCCGCCTTCGCCTTAGCAGCCTTGGCTTTGGCGGCCTGTTTTTGCTGAAATTCCGCGTTTTTCTTCTCGGCAAACGTTCTTACCACGCTATCCTTAAAGCCGAGATCTGCCGAAAAAGAGGGATCGTAGATCCCAAGCGCCAGCATATCCATTGCCTCTTGCCGGCGATCGGCAAGCTCTTGCGCTTCCACCGAGCGAATAGAGCGGCGCTCCTGCTCAACCAAGGAACGATCGGCGCGGCGTTTTTGCTCTGAGCGGTTTCGCTCTGATCGTTCAAAGGAAAGGCGGCTTTGCTCCATGGAGATTTCCTGCCCCGCCTGCGCCATAGCGATCTGCGCCGCCCTATTTTGGGCTGCAATCTCCTCATCACGGCGGATTTTGGCCGTTTCTGTTTTGGTTTTAAGGATATTTCGCCCCGAAATGGCGGAAAGAGCCGTCCGAGAGGACTCGGAGGCTCTTTCAAATTCATTCATCATCTGATCCCTTGCTAAAAGGACTTGCTTCAAAGTATTATCGCTCATGATTTATTCTCCTTATATTTTCTGTAGTATTCCTTCAGGACCGAGATCGGCCGCCCGATCTGTTTGGCGATTTCCGCATTGATTACGCCGGCCCGCACCATCTCCCACGCCTCATTTTTAAGCTGAGCCGCTTGATTTGCATGATAGGTCCGATCGGAATTTGCTTGATCCGCCTTAAACTGCCGATCTGCATTTTCCTTCTGCCAAGCAAAATCCCGCTGATCCGTCTCAAAGGAAAGCTTGCCCTGCTCCATTTCAATAATATTGGCCGATTTTTGAAGCTCACCCTCCGCTCGGGCCTGCTCTTTTTGAATCCCAAGCTGAGAGATCTGCCGATCCCGCTCCAGCAGAGCATTGGTACGATTGGTATTATAATTTGCCGCAAGAGCTACCGCCGCGCTCTCAGAGGCACCGCCGGTGATCCCCGCAGCCTTTTGCGCTTGGGCCTGCAGCCTCTTTTGCCGCTCATTTTGCAAATATAGACTCTGCAATTGATCCGCCGCCGAATCTCTCACATCGCTGATCTGCGCATCATAAGCGTTGCCTTGCGCCGCCACGCTTTGATCAATGGCCGCATTTTTCTTTTTGTATGCCTCAATGAGGCTCTTATTGCTTACTGCCATGTTTATTCCTCCTGCACATAATCCAGCCCCCATTGATTCAAAATGAGGGTTTTATTGATCAAATCGTTTGAAAAACGAAGCTTAAACCGTGTTGCTTTTTTGATTCTAATCTTGCGCTTAATATCTAAATTCTTCGGCGCCGTTGCATAGGTGAAGAATTGATAATCTATATCATCATAATCAAAGGAGCAAAGGGCGCCGTCATAATCAAAAAGAATCTTCCAATCCTCTTGATTTTTCTTTCCTTCCACCCGTACTACCGAATCAACGCCCGCCAAAAGATCCGGAAGAAGCCCCAGCCTTCTGAAATTCTTTCTGAGGTAAAATTTCGTGCCGAGGATCCATGGCGTTTCCCAAAAAGCTTTGATCGCTGTTCCTTCGCCGGTGGAATTCACATCCTTATAGTGTTCCTTCTTTGTCCCATCGGTCCACTTTAGATGTCTATTATTTTTAACCATCATCAATTGACCATCTTCATCGATAAAAGCAAAATCAGCATCAAAGCCATCCATCCGATACCCTTCATATTGGTGGGCAGCGTAGGGCTTATCGCCTTCCGTATTCGGTTGATTCTCATCAAAGAGCCAGCAGATCCCGCTCTCGCAGAATACCAGCAAAAAGCGCCCCATCCCCAGCATAAAGCGAGGCCTGTCTGCAAGCATCTTTTTATCCACCGTAGCGGATCGATGCTCCGCATATCGCTCCGAATATTGATCCTTGGAGGTTACTGCGATCACCCCATCCTCCGAAAGATATACAAGCTCACCGCCGAAGACCTCTACATTTCCGATGTTAAGCGGTTTTGGCGCCGGTACAAGGTTGCCGACCGTAAAGAGCGCATCCGTCGCGAATAAGCTTCCTTCTCCGTCGCTCACCTGCCCGCTCACAAAATAGATCCCCTTCTGCGTCAGTGCCACCAGATGATCGGCAATCCCCGAAAGCGCCATCACCTGCGATCCCTGCTCAAGATCAATATGGCTCGACTCCATAATATAGTAAGGATTCTCCATTTCAGAATAATAGATCTTGTTATTAAATTCTCCGCCGCCCAAAAATAATCGATCCTTGAAGCCCGCCACGCCATAGGTGGTCGCGCATTTTGCGGCGCAAAGATCATAAAAAGCCTTTCGAAAACCTTTTCTTATGTATGTAATCCTTACATTGTCCTGCCCTTCAATGGGGCTGGGGGGAATCTTATTGTTGTGTTCGGTGCCAATCTTATTTCCTTCTTCATCCTTGTTGCTTTCCGGTCGTAGCCAAAGATAATTTCCCGAAGCGCGATACCCATCAACCGTTTTGCCGCCGTCTTCAAAGGGCCTCCGCACCCATTTTGTAGTTTCACCATCCCCCTCTTCCACAGTGCAAGATACCAGCACCTCCACACAAAACACATCGTTGAGTTGCTCGCCTCTGTACACATCCGAATCTTCTTCCTCGGGCTCAAGTAGCAAGTCCGCATCCACCTCTCCTTGAAGATGAAACGTTGTCTCTCCCTGAATCACCTCTTCGCCGTTCACGATTACCGTTTTCTTTTTAACACAAAAGCTTTCGGTTACCCACGGGCTCAGAAGATTGATTCCTTCGAAAGGAGTGCCGCCGCCAAGGGGATCGCAGCCATGCATCACGATCGGAGTTTTAACATATTTATCGTCATATTTAATGCTATTACCATCATCAAAAAGAACCCATTTTTCCTCGTCTGCTCTGAATTCATAATAAGATAGATTACTGGAATATATCCTCACAATTCTCTCTTCAACAATTAGCATATCAGACGCAGTTTCGTTTTCGGCTGCAAAAACAAGAATTTTATCACCTTGCTCGAGTATAAGTGGTCTCCTCGCGTTCCTAAGGATCTGTTTCCATTTATTAATACCGTCGGAGTTGTACGAAAAATACACTACAAAAATTTTGTCGTCTATGCCTTGGACTACTTTACAGCAACCTTTTTCCTCAATCAATCGATAACTCCAGTTCTCAGGAGTAAATTCAGAAGAAATCGATGCATCTCCCGCATCCCACACACCGGGGCGCTTGCGGATCTGGCCCACCGCACCGGGGATCATATTCAGCGAATCAGTGGCTCTGTAGAGATCGACCCGATCCTCCGGTACCGAGACATCGATTCCCCGAAATTGGTTGATTTTAATAGAGTTTTGCTCTGCCACGTATAATCACCTTCGCTTTCTTCGTGGTATTCTTTGCCCGCTCCATCATGGCAATCTGATCATTATATTGCTGCATAAATACATTGTAGGCCCGCGCCTCGCTTTCCAGCTCCCGATCTCTGGTAAGAGCGGCCACCCGATAGCAAAGGGCGTTATGGTATTCTCGCGGAAGCTGAATCACCGTCTCGCCGTCATCATCGTCAATTTCATTCGGGTAGGCTTTATAGTAAATGGTGTAGACGCCGTTTTCACTGCCATAGAGGGTAACACCCGGCACAAACCCTTCCGCCGTCTCCGCCAGCTCCTCTTCGTAGCTCCCGCCCTTTATTCTCTCAATGGCGTAGCAATCCTCCGGAAGAGCAATCGTCTCTCCGGCCTCAGCACCGACCACCGTCTTTTTATGTATAAAGCCCCATTGGGTGGCGATCTCCCGCTGAGCACTATCGATCAGCCGATACATTCGATCATTATAATCGCTGACCCCCACCTCATCCAAAAGCCTCAATACCTGCGCTTCACATTCTGCCACTGTCATAATAAAGATCCTCCTTGCCTTTATTTTCATATCAAAAGCGAGCCGCCGCTCCTCATATCAAAATAAAGGGCTTGTCCCTCCCGCTCAAAGGAGCGGGAGGGAACGATTCTTATTTATGGGCTTTAATTACATAAAGCTCCTTGGGGCGTACAATCTTACCGCCGAAAACGTTAAGGCCCTTTACCGCATCGGAGAAGAACTTCTCAGGGCGATATGCCTCAGTCTCATCGATGCAGGAGGCAA
Source organism: Clostridia bacterium (assembly GCA_017436525.1). GTDB lineage: Bacteria > Bacillota > Clostridia > Oscillospirales > QAKW01 > QAKW01. The sequence continues at coordinate 15,462 of JAFSCX010000044.1, forward strand.
AGGCAATGGCACGATTGGTGCGGATCATGCAGTAATCATCGACGCCGTCGTTGTAGAGGCAGTTGCTCATGCGCACCTTTGCCCCGTCATACATACCAACGATACCGCGGTTGATAATATCCACATTATCGGTTTTGAGTTCCACAATATCATCGCGGAACAGCTGATAGAAGAAGGGAGAAACCTCAATATAAACGCTGTCGTCCAGCGCCACATCGTGCTCTCTCAGCACCAACAGGCCATTATCCACTGCAGCCTTGGCGGCCTTCGGGGTGCTGATAGAAATAGAATTAGAAATGTAACTGGCACCTTGAGCCAAAGAGCCAACGAATTTTTCACGATGCCACAGCATCTTGCGGCCTGCCTCAACCATGATAGATTCCATCAGACCATCCATGCTCTGCATCCGGTCGATATCATCTACCATAAAGTTGAAGGCCCTGGCCTGATCCAAATCCAGATAAACGCTGTTTCCATCCCCCAACACCTGAGGATCGTCCAAACCTTCGTTTTGAGAATAGTCAAAAACATCGGGAGAGAGTGCATCCAAGATTTTAACCCTGGCCCCCTGCTTAGCTTCACCCTCAAACTTTCTGTTGCAGGCATCAACCAACTTCGATTTCTTTTCCAGCTCATGCTGAATAAATTTGCTCCAAATAATGGGCTTAAAATTTGCATAACTCATGATAAAAATCCTCCTAAATTATCGTAATCCTCGAAGGCTGCGAAGAGCCTTCTTCAAAATGCTCGGATCATCAAGATCCTTGCCGGTCAGATGATCCAACTCCTCGCCGGTAAAATCTCTACCGGTCTCATCCGTGCCGCCAACCTTTCCGGGTGAGGGCGGCATTGCGGCGGCCTGCGCCGCTTTCTTTCCCTGCAAGAGATAATAAGCATCCACGCCGGTGATCCCTCGCTCTACCAAGTCGGTATACCCTTCCAAGGATTCCAGACTCTTGACATTGGGATCCACCGCCTGAATCGCCGCAAGATCCTCTTGCATCTGTCTTTGTACTCTGTAGCTTTCCGCATCGGCAGCATCCTGCTCCGCTTTACGTTGAAGTTCCTGATAATATCGGGAGCCCTTCACCAGCCGCTCCTCGGCGGCCGCGGCAGTCTCCTGTTCGGTGCGGTATTCCTCCAGAGTTTGTCCCTTATGATCAGCCTGAAGCATCTCTAAAGCCTCGCTCGCATCCTTCGGCTGCAGTCCTTTGGATCGGGCAAGAGCCATGATTCCTTCCGATTGGCTGTCATAAGAATCTGCCTTTCGGCGCAGCTTTGCGTAGTGATCGTTCTTCCCTCGCGATTGCTTAGGCTTCTCACTACCCTCGGTCGGTTGATTTCCTTCCGTCGCTTGCTGCTCGGCCCCCTGCTGAGCAGACTCCTCCTGCGGAGCCACGACCTCCGCCGCCGCTGCGTTATCAGCGGTTTCTGCTGCGGTTTCCGCAGCAGTACCCATGATTTGATTCTCTTCCATGGTTATCTCCTTTCCCATGATTAGAGCACTCTCGGCTCACGCTTTCGGTGCGAAATTTAATCATATTCCCAAGCGTTTGGGAATATCAAAGCATCTCAAGGCGCTGCAAAACCAGCGCAAGCTGTGCCCGTGTTACCGGCTCATTGGGATTAAAGTTGCCCTTATCATCCCCTACCATCAGGCCCGCTTTGGTTACCTTCTCCACAGCCTCTCTCGCCCACTTGGGGATCTCTTTTGCATCGTTATAGGCCACCGCTCTCACCTCCTCCTTATAAGGGATTCCAAGGCTTTTCAAAAAGCCTTTTGCAATCGCTTTTCCGAAAGCCTTCTGCTCTGCAGCGGTATCGATTGCCGCAAAATCCTTTTTATTATCGATAAATGCGCTCTCGATGATCACGGCAGGAGCTTTGGTATTCCGGATAAAAGCAAAATAATCTTTGCCGTCGGAGCGAGCCTTCGTCTTGCACCCTCGGCTGTTCTGCCCCGCTTCCTCCAAAGCTTCAAGGATATCGGTGCCAAGGGTTCTGCCCCTGCCGCCGGATACCGAATGAAACACCTCTGCACCATCCCCGCCGCCGGCATTGATATGGAGATCTGCCGCAAGATCAGGTCCAAAGGAATTACATTCATTCACCTTGGCGGCAATGGTCATATCCTTATCCTTCTCCCGCGAGATCTTCACCGTTACGCCATGCCGACGCAGCTCCTCGGCGCAAGCCTTCCCGATAGAAAGGGCAATCTCTTTTTCCTTAAAACCACCGGACACCGCCCCCGAATCTGCGCCGCCGTGGCCGATTCCCAAATAAACCTTCGCCATCATTTTGCTCCTTTCAGCTTATGCATGTATCCATCCGCTTCGATCGCCTCTTTGGTGAAGGAATTATTCTTCCACCAGCTCCAAAGGCTTGTCCCTACCGTTACGAGAATTGAAATCCCTTCATAAAGCTCTTCATCGCTGAAGGGCAAAGGATTCGCCCCCAACACCGTAAGAAGCTGATTGATCAATGCGATGATCAATGCAAATGTTCTGATAATTGTCATTTTTGAAATATTCATTTTGCTTTCTCCTTTTCGATTACTTTGATTCGCGCCTCATGGTCGCTCAGTTTTTTTCCGTGCTCATCCAGCTCATGAAAGATCTCCTTGTGGGTCTGCCGGCTGTTGTTTTCAAATTTATTGAAGGTTCCCTTAAGACCATTCACCGCGCCCACCAATTCTCCGGCCGCCTTCGAAAACCTAAAAACCGCCGTTAGCACCGCCACCGCAAAAGATGCCGCCGCAACGATTACCGCCCAATTCATTCCTCGCTCACCTCCCCGCTCAAAAGCGCTGCGCTATCTTCTGTAGGTGCATCAACCTCATACCACCCATCAACACAATCTACATCAACAACAGCTCGCAAATCTTCACCATTAAGGGTGATCGCCTTTCCTTCATCGGCAATGATGCGGAATAACTCTGTATAAGTGCAATCCGGTCTCTCTGTGGAAACCGTAACACCGCCGCCCTCTCTCTCATATCTGTATAAGGTTTTGATCTCCATGATTATTCCTCCTTGTAGTTATAATTGATGGTTGCATTGGTAGCACCCCAAGGAGCATTTGCTACCTCACCCTCCGCCCAGGGGACGTTTATAACGGTTAGGTTATCGCATTTTTGAAAAGCGTTGCTTGCAATGCTCATCGGTGTACTCCTAAATGTTATATTTGTTAATCCTTTGCAACCGCTAAAAGCAAGAGAATATATTTTTGTAGTATTTAATTTTGTAAGTGCGATTTTCTCGCAACCATAAAAAGTCGCCGCGCAAATAGCACCTTGAAATTTCAGCAATTCCGTTAAAACAAGATTTTTGCAATTATAAAAGGCATACTCGCCAATCCATGTAATCTCGTTAATGCCCTCAACGCTTTCGAGATTTTCGTGGTTCATAAATGCATATTGTTGTATACTTGTTATTCCCTCGGGCAAGGTAAAATGTGTTGCAGTTTTCCGCCAATACTCTTCCCATTGACTATCTCCACCGCCTGTTTGAATATTAGAGATTGCAGCAGGGAGATCGCCCACTAATATCAGGTCGCTTGTTCCGCTCTTCTCCCGAACTGCATCAGCAATGTCGGTCAAGGTTTTTTCTTGGATGATGTATGCACTCATACACTCACCTCCTCAGCAAGAGTGAACGAACCGATAATATCCTCTTTAATCGTTACACGCTCATTTTCTAATATTTCTGCCAAGCGAGTAGGGCTTATAGCGGTTTTATCCTCCTGCTCTTTCGTCATGACCAGGGTTGCTTTTCGGGGGCAGCCCCCTTCAAATAGGTTTCCCGCCTTCCACATGGTTGCCGCAAGTTCTTGGTCGGCTAAATCATCAGGAAACGTGAAGGGGCTTGTCGCGGAATCTTTAACATACATCTGGGTTTCTTGCGAAAGATCCGGGAGACCCATATAGATATACCTGATTTCCGTTTCAGATACGATCTTTACATCATCGGAGGGGAGAGCGTAAGTGATTGCTTTTTCAGTAATATCCTCCTCATAAATTTGCGTAGGCGGGAAAAGAGAATCGATCACTTTTTCTTTGGTGGTCAGTTCTCCATCCTTCGATGAAACACTTCCGGCATATACTGCATTGCCTTCCCAATCCAATGTATAAGCATTGGATCGTTCATCATCAGAATCGCCAGTGCCATTGCCCACAATATCAGCATATTTTTCATCAAAATCCTTCTCATTGAATTTTCCGGCCACTCGCTGTGCGTTAGATCCGGCATAAGTCCCTTCGCCTGTTTCAACCGAATTTTCACCGCTCCCTTTTCGAATTGGAAGCCCATCCAACGCCTCCTTAACCCCTTTTCCGCTGATAGGATCCTCACTTTCGGCATTATAGGAGTCCCGCACAACATCCTTTCCAAGATAAGTGTTTTCAGCATCTACCTTTTTAAGATAATCTGCCTCCGCGCTTTCTTTTCTCAGAAAGGCTTCGGAAGCCAATTGCTCAACCACAGATTCCCTTGGAAATGCAGTCAACCCAAACGGGTAGCTTAAATCCATCAATGCACTTTGAAATAAATACGAATAGCTGGTATAGAATAAATCCCCTGTATCTTTTGCTCTCAAAAATACTTTTGTATTCTTTTGCTCTTCCGTTATATCATTAATGTTTTCAATCCCCATCGCTTGGGCTATAGCTATCGGTCCTACGATTCTCATCGATTCGCCGTTTGGAATGCTGACAAAAATATCGTTTTTTCTAAGATAATCCTTTTCTGCCGCTGTTTTTTCAAGATAAGTTTCTTTCGCATCACTTTTACTGAGATAAGCATTTTTAATTCCATTGAGTACATTGGTAATCGCCCGCAGCCATGGTAAAAACACATGAAGGTTGATATAATCATAAAACTTTTTTACCCGCGCGCTTGTCTCTCCCTCAACGTAATCCTCCTGCTCTTGATGAAGGTAATCATTGATTTCACTTTTATCCACCGTAGCAATCGTTCCATCATCATTTTCAAAAGATTTGATATTATCGTCCAAGTTCTTCGCCTTAAGCGCCATCTCTTAAAATCCTCCTTCCATCATGCCAAAAAAATCATTTTCAGCAGAAGCTCCTTCCAAAGCAGCAAGTTCCTGCTCCTCCTGAATCTCATCGGTTATAGCCTCTGCCTTAAGATTCTCCATTTCCATCGCTTTCTCTTGGTTTTCTTTTCGAAGCGCCTTGATCTTTGCGATTGGAAGATTGCTTGCATCATCCGCTAAATCCAAAAATTCTTCAAAGGTGATACACCCTTTATCAAGCAGCATATAAAGGTTATTGGTTCTGGCATACACCGTATCCGGTAAAGCCGAGCTCACCTCCGCCTTAACATCCGTGCAAAGCGTCTTCATCTCCTCGGCGCTGATCCTTCCGTTTTTTCCCTGATAGCCGGTTGGATTATAGGCTTTGATCATGTGATACCAAAGGATCGCAACATCCTCAACCATTTGCTGAAATGCTGCAATCGCCCGATTCAGCGGAATATCTGCTTGATTCTGCACCGCCTTAATAGCGGCGCCCGAGGCCTGCTCGGGATTGATGTTGCCCAGAGCCGCATCTCCCGCGCCGGCAAGTTCCTTGGCCATGGAGATCATCTCATTTTCCAAATTCACAACATCACTGCTGACCCCCGCCGGCTGGATATATCCAAACGCATCCTTAATCGAAGCAAGGCCCTGCGTATCATGCATCTCGATCGTAGCGCCCACTTGATCCAAGAGGGAAGCATCATCGATCATATCTTTGTTGTATACCCTTGTGGGATAGCAGCATTGCTCCACTACATCCGTGCGGCGCACCAATGTTTTATTGATCTCGATCTGATTCGGAATCATATTCTTGACAGTACCAAGCCCTCTCGCCTTGCCCTGCTGCCTTGCCACCACATAAGGCACCAACGGATAATAATCCAATCCCTTGATCACCTGCATCGGCTGAAAGATTACATCCTTGGTGCATCTGCAGAAAGCAATTCCTGCATCTGTCCGTTCAAAATATAGGATGCAGGTGGTCATATCATCCCCCTGCTGCTCCGTTTTATTGCCGGTGGTCAGATGAGCATCGCTTCGCTCATCCGAAAGAATCTGATCAATCAGCCCTTTATCGACACCATTCTTTTTCGCCTCTCGGCGCACATCCCGCACCGCCAGCCGTTCCTCGATGATGATATAGGGTTGCTCCTGCAGATCCTCCTCTTCCTCGTTTCCGAGAAATACGCGGGATCCCGGCAAAACCTGAACGATTTTCTTTCGGCGGACGCATCTTGTAATCTTATCGCCTTGCGTAAAGAAGCTTCCGTCATGAAAATATAGAAAGGCGGTCCCTTCTACAAATCCATTCTGTGTGATATCCCAACACCGATCCTCCATCTTGCTGAAATCCCAAGCAGACCTCACCTGCTCATTCAAAGCTTCCATAATGCCCTTCGGATCTTCACCATTGACAGAAAAAGTAATGATTTTTTCTGCCATGGCGACACGCGCCGTCTTAAAATTCACAACAGGATCAATGACATTGTAGAAAGGCAGCGGCGAATCTGAATTCTTGATGCCGTTCCATTGATCTCCCTCAAAGAATCTCCAGCACTTTTCTGCATCAGCAAATCTGCCGCAAAGGCGCCCATATTCGAGCCCCCGCTCAAATTTCCGCCAAAGGTCCTGCGCCTCCCATTGGCATTCTTTATCCTGCATAGGTATCAATCTCCTCTCTCAATGCTTCTTTTTTAGCCCTCAGCGCCTGCATCTGCCGCCTTGCCTTCCTCTCCTTCATCGGTACCCATTTCGGCGCCAAAAACAAAACTAAAAAGACAAAAAATGCTGTCTGCACGATCAGCAAAAGCAATAAAACAATGAAAATTCCGATTTCCATTTTTCCTCCTTAAATTGGCTTGATCCGCCTGCCTTTTCCGCCGGCATGAGGTTTCGGCCGCTGAAATTCAAAATCATATCGCGGCGCGGGCTTTGGCATCGTTTTTTCTCTCGGCCGCCCTGCGAAGAAATATCGCAGCGCATCCGGCGCATGAGTCAGTTCATGGGGCTCTGTTGCCACATCGTTGGGATCGTGGGGATCCACCGCCACCGCAGGCAGCGTACGGATCAAATGCCTGCAGCAGGAAAAGATCTTGAGATCTGCAGTCCTTCCGCCCTGCTCGTCCGTTTTTACCTGCAGCATTTCCTTCAGGTGTAGCCATCCCGCCACCCTGCTGCTCTTTACCTGCCGCAGAGGTACACCATTTTCCCGAAACACCTCTGCAATGGATTTGCCCGTATCGCGGCTTTTGCCCCAAAGATCGGGCGGGGCAAAGATGCTGCGCACCGTATAGCCTGCCATCAATCCTTTAATGGCAGCGGCCGCTTCCGATACAATCAGCCCCTTATGCTCTCCATCCGGATGCTGATTGCCATCGTAAAACTCATCCACCACGTAGAATTTATTTCCCGGCGCCACGCCCACCAAAAGCGCCGCCAGCATATCTAAGCCATAGTCGATTGCCACATAAAATTGCCAATCGCTTGGGATATTCCCTTTGGTAAAGAGCGGATCCACCACATGGACCTCCCGCTCAAAATTATCAAAATACTGCCCGTCAAAGAGATCCCATTCCCCATAGAGCAGTGCTTTTTTATTTCGATCATCCAACGTTTCAAGATTCCGCAGATATCCCTCATCGTTTTCCATCAGAAAAGCATTGTCTTGCACCTTTGCCGGAATAAAGATCCTTGTCCCGGTATAAATACCCTTTTTGTTGTACCCTTCAAAAACCGTATCCGGTGGCGCAGGATCAATAAAACGCTCCTTTACCCAAGTGTGTCCCACCCCGCCGGGGTTGGTACTGCTCTTGATACTACGCGGAAAAGGCGCTGTTCCCCGCAAGCGGGAAAACATATAGATATACATAAACTCCGTAAAATGGGTCAGCTCATCAAAGCGGATCACATCGTATTCCGCGCCCTGATACCGATAAACATCGGCCTCCTTATCCATGTATCCAAAATCAATGATCGATCCGTTGTTGAATTTTCCAGAGTGCTTGCTTGCGTTGTATTTGAAAAGCTCCCGAGGCAAATTACCCTCGAAATATCGGATGATGCTCTGCTCTAACTCAGGAAAGGTGCGCCGGAAGATGATCTGCCTGCTGCCGGGATATTTCCCCGCATAGATCACCGCATCCAAAAACTGCCCAAAACTCTTTCCGCCTCCTGCCGCTCCACCGTAAAGAACCTCATCTGCATCGGCAAATACAAATTGCTCCTGCCGCTTGGTATATTGAAAATTAAGCTGCCGCACCTTATTCCTCTCTTCGCTCTACCTTGATCGAGAATCCATTTCCCTCGATCTCCCGCTTCTCCGTCAGCTCTCCGCAGAGCTTGGCCTGCAGCTCTACCGCCTTGGCAGCACCCCGCAGATCCTTCTCCTCGATGCTCTTGCGATAGATCCGCTCCGCCTTTGCAAGCAATGTATTTTTATTCACATTGATTTCCTCGGCCACCGCCTCCTGCAAGGCATCCCGATAGGCCCGCACTGCAGGCTCCAAAAGCCAGCGGCTGGCAATCGTTGAAGCACTTCTTCGATTTTCTGTAACGCCCGCCCGAATGATCGCCTCTACCCGATCCTCGCACTCCATCAAATGCTCCACAAATACCGCTCTCTTCCCTTTGCAAGCCTTTTTCAACTCTTTCAAGCGCTCCTGATCCACCCGCTCACCTTCTTTCTATCTAACATCCTAAAGCAAAAAACGATTTCTACAGTCCAACTTTCAAATTCACCCTTGACAAAAGAAAAAGCGCACCGAGATGGTGCGCTTTTTCTTTTGCCTATAAACTTTCCGGAAACTCCTCATAATACCGCTTGATCTTACGCTTCAATGTGCTTTCCGATACATAAAACCGCCTGCAAGCCGTCTGCAGCCCGATCTCCCGCGTCATAAAGGCAAAGAGCGCCTCCCAATAGTCCTCCCCGCCGATCCGCTTGCAATGATCAATAATCTTCTTCTGCTGCCCCTCTGTCAGCTCTCCGAAGCGCTTGGAGGCAAAATAGATATACCCCTGCCGCTGATAGGATACCCGAATTGCCTTCCGATACCGAAATGCCATGTTGATCCCCTCCCTTCTCTGCCTTTCAATGTTCCCGCACTATGCGCATAAATAATCCGCCCGCGCCCCACGCGAGCAATGTCAACAATTCTCAACAAAACACGCCAAAAAGAGCGTTCAGGTTCTCCTGCGCTCTTTTCATCAATCCTCAAAGCTCCGCTCTCCCCGATCAGACCCTTGACCTTACGCCTGCGGCGCTTCTCTCTTTTCACCCTGCCCCTTCCCTTCAAGAGAAAGCGAAACCGCTTCTCTCTCGAGGGGAGGTGTTTTGGTTCTAAAACTTTACACATCTACAAGGCACTTCCAACGGGCCTCTCGGTCCGCCTTCTTTTTCTTTGGATCTATTATATATTTGAAGTAAAAGTACCCGTATTTGGTCTTTTTACTCTCAACCAATATGTACCCCTTCGGAGCTCTCGGAGGCTTTTTCTCGTTGTATTCTCGCAATGCTACGGTTGCTTCCTCCCGCTCAGGACGCTTTGCGTTGCGCGTCATCTTCCATCGATGGCCACCCTGTTCCTCCGTCCAATGGTTAAAAAGGTAATTGGCAAGACCTGTATAATCCTGACCGTGGTCTACGCCTTTATATGTATTGTGTGCCCGAAGATTCACAATCCGCTTGATCTCTCCGCATTTCCACTTCTGCCCGATATATTCCGCAGGTATTCCCAAAGATACCATGTGGAAATGGATCCGCTCCGTGCTCTTACCACGTCCCATATAAAGAAAGATCACTGCATCAGGATATTTATACCGAAGCCGCCGCATATAATTGGCGGCGATCCGATCTGCATCTCTAAAATCATGAACCTCGTGAAAATCATCAAAGGTTAGTGTGCTGTAGAGAGCTTTGGGTGAAAAATTTTCATTAAAAAGTCGGGTATGATTGCGTCGTGAGATCTCAACCCGATGTATTGCACGCTCTTCTTCATTTTCAAATCGGATCGTCGGCTCCGCTTTTCCAATATTTTTTGCTTTCGCCGAAATATGATAGACCTCCTGCTCACAAACACAGCCGGAAAATGTCCTTCTTTTTACCCTAAGCATCCTCTCTTTTTCCTTTCCTTTAATAGCTCCTCAAAATGCCCTAAAATCCGCAGGGCCTTTCAGCCCTACGGATTTTTTAGCTTTACGCCGTAGCTTTTCTCTGCTCCTTGCGGATCAATTTAATATCAGCTTTGTCCCATTTAATAGTTACTGTCCCGCCATGGGGAAGTGTGGCCGAAACCTGCAATAGCCGCCCTGTGCCAACATCCTCAATCAGATTCAGAATCATTTCAACAGATATCTCATCCAAAGGCTCAAAATCAATCTCTGCCTTTTGGCGGTTGATTAGGTCAAGGCTTTCTATCAAAATCCATTTAGGCACACCATCGCAATATGCTCTAAAATTGCCCGTATTGTTTTGATTTATAAAAATTTCGTTGTCCAAAGCCTTTACAATATCGTTATCGGTCATTGAACTCCGCCCTCCGCCAATTCGGCTTCTCGGTGAAGGAAACACCCCTCACATCCGAATATTCGGGATCCGCCGCTTCGATCTTTTCCACCGCCTTCTCCAGATCCTCTGCAAAGACCGTTCCGGTGCGAACGAATTCACCGCCATTTTCATAAGTATAATCAATTACAAACTTATACATTTTTTTCCTCCTGAAATTGTTTCATTAATCTTTTCTCAATCTCATCCATTCCGCTCTCCTCAGCTGCAGCCTGATAATAGCTTTCAAACTGTTCGCCGAAGAGTGTGGAAGGTCTGAGATAGATCTTCATCTTCGGATCCCGCCCCCACGCATCATTGCAGGTGCGGATCACTCTCTTGAGATCTTCTACCGAATATCCTTCTGAAAGCCGGCGAGAGATCAAGAGCGCCGTTTCCGCATTTTCTGCCGAAAAACTCTTTTTGCAGATCCCGTTGAGGGCATCCAAAACGCTGCGAATCTCAACGCTGTAATTCGGAAACTCCTCTCCTGCCGGCTCCTTGGCAAGAGCACCAAGCACCCGCTCACAAGCGCGGATCAGCACTCCCGTCTGCCGATGCAGCCCCATAAGCTGCCGCTTCATCACCAAAACCTCATCTCTTAGATTCATATCTTCGCTCCCAATGCTCGATCAATCTGCTTCATCAGAAGGCCTGTCTCCCGCTCAATGAAAGCCTTGGTACATCCGCCATCATGCATCATGCGTACATGAGCGGCAAGATCCTCTGTCAGCTCTACGGTCTCCAACTGTAAAAGAGTTCTCTTATAATTACCGGTTGTCGTTCCCTTGGGTATCTTTCCGGCACGCTTCAACACATCAATTACCGTCTTGATATCGCAGCCCGTCAAATCGGCAGTAACTTGAATCTGCTTCACAGGATCCTTACACCGCATAAACGAATCAATAATCTCATCCTCCCTGCTCATCAGCGCACGCCCCCAATCCTTCCATGCATTTTGCTGCAAAAGCCTTAAATATTTCTATCACCCATAGATGATATTCCTTCTTCTTCCCTTTGAGTTTTTCAATATTACGCATCAATCGCTCTTCCATGAATTCCCCAAAGGTCCGATAGTAGGTCGCCAAAGCGATTGCATCCTCTGTCGTCATCTCTTGAAATCGACCTTGGTCTAATTTCAAAAGCTGGCAAAAAACACTCTCAATCGCCTCTTCGCTCCGCTCCGTTTCCATTGCTTCTCCAAGTTCAACAAAAGCCTTTATCGCCGCTCTTGCATCAATTATTCCTGCCATACCGGCTCCACCTCCTCCATTCGAAAACTATGTAGGGCATTCTTGCCCTTCTCTAAAATATCGCAATAGGGCAGCTCCTTCCCGTCTCGATCCTTCCGATAGCCAACCGCCGCCACCGTTCCGGCAACGATCCGCTCATAGGTGGGCTCCTGTACCTTCGCCATCACCTTCCGGCCGGAAACCAACGCCGCCCGAAGTTCAAAGAATTCCATCGTATCCTTCCTTTCTGTCAAAAACTGTACCAATTACTTTGGCACGCTCCGCAAAGAAATTATCAAGATCATCAGTTGCACCATTTTCCGTCCAAGCAACCTCAAAGCGACAAAGCGCATCATTCCAACGAACAATGAAATCTTCTCCTTCACCATCATCTCCGTAAAACCGGCAAATATCTCCTTCAAAGATAATTCCGCGCTTTGCCTTCATTCCGGTGCAGCTTCCTATTGTCTCCGGTATAACATTCCAGATTCGGCTCTTTTTGCCAAAATTTCGAATATAATAAACGGTTACCTCTCCTTTAGAGGCTACAATTCTTAAGTTACCTTTTACCCACCAACCTTTGATGAGTTGACCATTTATGTAAATATTTTCTGATCCGCTTGAATCTTCATGAAATCCACGAAAAACAAATCTACTCTTTGAATTCATTCATTTCCTCCTTGATTCTTTTATCCATCGCAACGGATAGATTGTAACAATTTCCATGGGATATGTGATTCTTCCAAGCATTATAGGAAGCATTAAATTTATCTTTAGATAACCTTCCGCTCGCAACCAACTTGGCCATTTTCAGATATTTGCGCTGGGCATTTCGCTTATTTTGATTTTTCAGCTTGCGGATCGCTCTGCCATTGGACGTTATATAGGTATGGAATCCAAGATAATTAACCCCGTTTTTGAATGGAAATATTTGTGTTTTTTCGTTAAGCGTCAGATCCAGTGTTTTCAAAAACTCTGCGATCACCTCAAGGCAATATTTCAGATATTCTTTGCTCGGATGTATTAAGTAGAAATCATCCATATACCTGCCGTAAAACTCTATTCCCAGTTCTCCCGTTATCAGCTTGTCCATGCCGTCTAAATACAACAGTGCCAAGCCTTGGTTGATCTGATTACCAAGCGGAAGGCCTTTGCCCTCGGTGCTATCAATAAAAAGATTGATCAACCAACAAATATCTGGATCATACGAAAAATAAAAATCAACCATATCCTTTAATTGCTCATGGGAGATGTTATAAAAGAATTTTGAGATATCGCATTTAAGGATATAACCACTTTTTTCATACCTACCGTAAAAAGCTCTCATCTGATCAGATAATCGATCAAGACCGAAGAGCGTTCCTTTCCCTTTTTGTCCGGCACAATTATCATACAGAAACACCTCCTGCAGTTTCGGCAAGAGTACGTTATCGCAAAGGCTATGTTGTACAACCTTATCTTTGAAAGATGTTGTTTTAATGATCCGTTCTTTTGGCTCATACACCTTAAATTCATGATAATCAGATATCCGGTAGGTTTTATCTTTCAATTGCTGTATCAATGAATTAATTCCATCTAAGGCCATCACATTAAACCTTGCGGCACTCTTTTTATAACCCTTGCCGCTTTTGGCTTTACGGTAAGCCTTATACAGATTGTTAAAGTCAATTACTTTCTCAAACTCGGTCATACAACACGCCTTCTTTTTTGTTTATCCATACGGAAAGGCTGTATGTTCTTTTGATGAAGTGGTGTTCTGATTTCGGCTTTTGCCTACTCTGTCTGACGATCCACCAATACGGGCGCACGCCGTTATTGTTGTTGTAGTTGTTGTTATTGTTGATGTTGCCGCGGGGCGAGACACAAAAAATACAACACACAGCCTATATTTAATCTTTTTTTCTCTTTGCTCCTCCAAGCAATAGCCATATACTTAACATCAGAAGTAATCTTGGACCAATAAGATGCCGAATGATCCGCAAGCAACCCTAAATTCATTGATAATTCAATAAAGAATAGCAGCTCATCGCAATAGGTTATAGCTCTCGTGATAGTTTCACAGCGTTGTCGCTTATCGGTAACATTATTGATCCGGTTCGCCTCAAAAAGCGTCTCGTAGATCTCCAAGCTCTTAATCTGAATCTTATCTACAAGAGAATGGCGATATTTCTTTGGATATCTATTGCAATTAGATGTCAATTTGAAAGAATGTACCGCCAATTCCTTAGCCTTGACGATTACCTTCAATTCAGTATCTGCCACGATCCTCAGTCCTCACAAGATACAGAGATTGAAGATACAAAGCACAAAATCGGGCGCACGCCGAGACAGTCGTCGTTGCAGTCGCCGTCATTGAGGATGCCGCCGCGGGGCGAGACACAAAGTCGCCAAGAAGGATCACAGTGCGGCAGCGCAGTATCTGCAGTAGCAAGCCACCACCAATCATTTACCTTGTACATATCAAACAAATCAACATGCTTCCGGTAAAAATCAAAGGTCGGGATGCTGATTTTCGAATTTATTTTTCCATATCCTTTCAAGCCATCCAGCGTTGTAAGATCGGTTTCAAAATCACAAATATTTTCAGCACCCACTTCTTTTTCGATCATTGGCAGAAACTCTTTATTCAGCCGTTCTAAAACCTTACTTTTTGAAAAATCATTGTTGCCATACTCAGATTTGAAAGCAACACCCTTTGCGACAACCGTAATTTTTCCATCATTATCCTCCATCTTGATGAAGGACTCTCCACCTACCCGGAAGGACTTTCCAATTTCAACTTCACTTAATTTAACAGTATTTTTCATATTATTTTTCCTCCACTTTAGATACAAAGATATTAGAATTTAAGATACAAAACGGGCGCACGCCGCTAATGATGTCGTAGCTGTCGCTATTGTGGATGCCGCCGCGGGGCGAGACACACTTCACCCATGAACTATTATCATGCTTCGGAGTGCTATATGCCGTAGCAGTCCACCACCAATCGTCGATCTTATATTCATCCAGAAGATCAACATATTTTCTATAAAGATTTGCGGTAAGTAAAGACATTTTCCTTTCAATGCTGCCATAACATTTCAAACCATCATCAGCAGTCAGATTCACCGTATGTTTAATAAGGTTCTCCTCGCCGATGATCTTTTCGATCTCGCACCCAAAATCTTTGCAAATAGCATCTACATTTGAGCCATCATAATTGTTGTTTTCACCAAAAAATTCACTATTACGATACAGAGCCTTAAGAATCACCGCCGCGGCATTTTCAGACTGCTCAAGTACGATAAATTCGTAGTCGCCAACCTTAAATGTTTTCCCTGCCTCAATATCCGCAAGTTTGATTTGCGTTTTTTCAAAGCTACGCTTGATCTCCTCAGCCTGCTCAGCGGTTAATTCGATTTTCTTTCCGTTCAACATCATGTAATTCATTTTCTAAAACTCTCCTTGCAAATATTCTCCCCTCATGCTAAAATATACATGAGGTTCATTCTTGACCGTTTGTCCTCGTTTCGCCGCTGAGCAGTTCCTTTGCTCAGCGGCTTTTCTCATACAATCTCCAAAAATCCGGGGTTATCAATGGCATTGCCGATGATCTCAAAATTGGAAGATGGCTCTTCAAAGAAATTGATCTGCCGCCCATCCTTGGTCATCAGAGCAAACATTCCATCTTCCTCTGCATATTCCACCACTCCGGCAAGGCCTCTCTCCTTATCCAGGATAATATCCTGATCGAAGAGTACCCGCTCATCCTTTGCTTGCAACCCGCTGCAGGCGCATACCGTTTTCGGATCCACCGGATAGCAGAATACCTTGTCCCCCTCAAAGCCGTAGATCGCAGGACCAATCTCCGGTACCGTCGGATGCTTCGGCAGATAATAGCCTTCCACCCATCCCTGCGCCGCCTTTCCGCGGCAAATCAAATGCTTCTTCTCGTTCATTTTTCTTCAACCTCTCTTTCATCATTTGTATTTGCTTCAATGAACATAAAAGCCAAAAATAATCCGGCGCCGCCCACCATAAATAGCGGCACCCGCCAAAGCGGTCCCTCATAGCTGCAGGCCGCCACCGTGAAAATCCCCGAAAGGATCATCCCCATCATGCTCAAGCCATTCACCATCAGCCGCATCACCGGCCGCCATCCTCGGCGGTCTTTTTCTTTTTTTAGTATGTATAGATTTTTCATCCTTAAGCTTGTCCTTCCCAAGCGCCTGAGGCGCTTTTTAGATAAATCCATGCTCCCGATCGTATTCCTTCACCATCTCACTCTGGCAGAATTTATGATATTCCTCCGGATGATCCGTCCAATATTGGCTGATCACCTTCGAGAGCCGCCGCTCCCGCTTTGCTTTATGCGCTGCCTTCTGCTCCTCGCTCATTTCCTCAAAGCGGATATACTTCTGATCCCGCTCCTCCGGCGCCACATCCTCATAATTCAGATCCTCCTCCGGATTCCTTGGAAAATAACAAACGCAGGGCAGAATATCATTCCGCTTACGCTTCTTCTTTGTCTCGGCCATCATCAGCCCTCCTTTCTTATTACCTCTATTCCGCCCACCGCTTGGCCTATGCCCTGAACTTCCTTAGCCTTCCACACCATAAAGCTCATCCAAGGTGCACCCCAACGCCCTCGCCAACTCCGGCAGCTGCTTCGCACGAGGACTCCGCACACCGCTCTCCCACTGACAAACCGTTGTCTGCCCCACCTTCATCACTTGGGCTAACTCACTTTGAGTTAGCCCTTTTTCTTTTCGAATTTCTTTAATCCTCAAGTCATCACCTCCTAAAAAGCAAAATATTCTTTCGCTCTGTGATATTAAAATATCACGATATGAAAGATTTGTCAAGTATTTTATTTCGTTTTGTGAGAATTTTCTTTTTGTGTTGATTTGCTTCACATTTTGTGATATTTTTAGAATTATAAGGAGGCGAGTTATTATGTTTGAAAAAAATCTCAAGCAATTACGAAAAGAAAGAAATCTCACCCAAACCGAATTGGCACTTCATCTTCGGGTTTCTCTGGGCGCTATTGGTAATTGGGAAGCAGGAAACCGTACACCCGATGCACAAATGCTTTTAACCATCGCTGACTATTTCGGCGTTTCTACAGATCGCCTTTTGCGTGATCCAAATTTCACAGACACCCCTTTCTCCCAAAAAGAAAAACGGTTGATCTCTGCATATAGAAATCAACCGGATATTCAATTAGCGGTAGATCGGCTCTTGGGGGTTGATACCCCACTGAAATTAATATCGGAAAATAAAAGCGCGGCTTTGGGAGGAGACGAGACCCCAATTATCTCCAATGCAAGTTCTAACGAAATTGCATCAACAATCAGAAAAATAAAAAAAGAAGGGGAATAAATTAAAATGAATTTAGCAGAATTAGCTCAGAAATTATATTTCGACGCTAAAAAGAGAACCCCTTTTACAGTTTCACCAGAAACCTTTCGATCACTTGCCGAACATTCCTTTTATACCGAAGATGAAATTAACGAAATGATTGTGAATTGTAATTTTCATATATGGAGTAGACGAACAACGCGTTTCTTAGCAAGAGCAAGCGAATATGGCATTTATTTTTCATGCCGCAACAAAACCACCATATCTGAATTAAAAAGTGCCATGGAGCAAACTTCTTCCTTGTTAAAAAGCGAAATTTCAATAAGTGCACATTTAAGCACAATGGATATCCATCATCAAGTTGACATCGAGCTTGATAATATCGCTCGCATTTACATTTATCATCAAAACCGAATTATTTATTCAAACAAGCACTTTTTTAATAAACATGGCAAAACGATCTTCGAAAAAGAAATTGCTCTGCGCAAAGAATTAGAGACCGAAGAAACTCAACGGATTGCAGCAGAGGGCGGCACTACCATTCCCGTAACCCCAAAAGTAGACGAAAATACTTTAGTCCAGCTATATAAAAAGGCTTCGAAAGAGAAAAAATAAATAGAACTATAGATTTTCGACATTATTTGCGGTAACCTTAAGTTAAATCATTATTAACGGAGGTTACCCATGAAGCTGTTGAAATTTTATCTTCGCTATTTTCTTTTTCGTTCTACAAAAAAACTCAAAAACATCATTCAGATCATCGAATCCCAGGGCTTTCATGTTTTTTCCTACCTTTTAGAGGATGAGAAAGACGATACAACCATCCTCATTAACCAATGGGGATGCCATGAGCACGCAAAGCACCACAGCGCTTTTATCATTTCCAACTCGTTTGCCAAAGGTCTCTTTATCAAAGAAAACCTAAATGACGATGATCGTCTTGAATTATATTTTCATGAAGAAGCCCACATTTTATACGATCATCCCTTCTATGATGGCTATACCAACAATACCACCGTTCAGCAGGAAAAGGTTGCTAATTTCTTCCTCTTCCGCCTGCGATTGCTGAAGGCAGCGACCTACACCCTGTTCTTTGCTGCTCTTTTATCTGCAGCCTTCCTACTCCACCCGCTCAAGGGTGCGGAGGTTGCCGATGAGGAGCCCCAAGCAGTTCTGCAGACCGCCGTCTACACTGCACCGGAGGAGGATCCGATCCCTGCAGATCTGCTGATCGCCGAAGCCTCGGCAGAGCCGGCAATCAAACCCACCGGCGCCACCGTCTATATCACCCCCTCCGGTGAACGCTATCACCGCCCCGATTGTTACCACATCGAAGGCCGCACCACCCTGCCCTTGACTATCCCCGAAGCGGAGCAATTCAACAAAACCCCTTGTAAAACCTGTCAACCTTGAAAGGAGGTGAAAACTATGGAAATCTTTGCAGGCTATATCCGCGTCAGCACTGATGATCAAACCGAATACTCCCCCGATAGCCAGATGAAGCTCCTGCGGGAACGCGCCGAAAAGGACGGCGGCATGATTCCGGAAGAATATATGTTCGCAGATCCCGGCATCAGCGGCAAGGATGCCGCCCACCGCCCCGAATTCAACCGCATGATTGCTTTAGCAAAGCAAAAAGATCCCCCTTTTCGGAGGATCTATGTTTGGAAATTCAGCCGCTTCGCCCGCAACCAAGAGGAAAGCATTGTATTTAAGAATATGCTCCGCAAAAACGGAGTAGAGATCGTCAGCATCTCCGAGCCTTTAGTGGAGGGTGCCTTCGGCTCCCTGATAGAGCGCATTATCGAATGGCAAGATGAATATTACCTGATCAACCTTTCCGGCGAGGTAAAGCGCGGCATGATGGAAAAAGCAAGCCGCGGCGAGGCCATGTGCCGGGTATTCGGTCTCGATATCAAAGATCTCTCCTATGTCAAAAATGCCGATAACCCCCATGTGGTTGATATCTTTGAATCCTTTGATCAAGGAGAGAACCTTCGCTCTATCGCCAAGCGTCTCGATGCCGCAGGGGTACGCACCCCAAGAGGAAACTCGCCCGATATTCGCTTTGTGGAATATATCCTTCGCAACCCTATCTATATTAAAAAGCTTCGATGGAGCTCCGAGGGAAATCCTTGCTCCAAGCGCCGCTATGACGATCCAAACATTAAGATTTTCGATGCAAAAGCACCTCGCACGGTTTCCGATGAGCTTTTCTATCGAGTGCAAAAGCGCCTCGATGATCGCAAGGCACTCTATGCCAGATCGGACCGCCCCAATACCGGCCGCCCTTGGCTCCTAAAAGGAATTGCCAAATGCGACTGCGGCGGATCCTTAGTGTTTGCATCTGCCAAAGAGCCCTCTGTTCAATGTAATAACTATAACCATATGCGCGGTTGCACCGTCAGCCACCATATTTCCCAAAGAAAACTGTTTGAATCCTTTGTAATCGGTCTTAGAAACTGCTGTGCCCTCGATCGCTACGATACCGATCCCGATGCACCTATCAAAAAAGCCTCCGAAAGCGCCCCCGCCGATTTTCAAAAACTCATCGCCGCCGAGGAGCGCAAGCTCGCTCGCTGCGCCGCCGCCTTTCAGGCCGGCATTGATACGATGGAGGAATACGCAAAAAATAAGGCCGAGATCCAAAAGCGAATCAACGCCCTTGAGCAGGAAGCTTCCCGCCAAGCGAATAAACTCTCCCCCGAATCAGCAAAAGCCGCCTCTATCGAGGATTACCGCACCCGCACCATGGCGCTGATCCACACCCTTGAAGATCCGGAGATCCCTATCCCCTTAAAAAACGATGCCACCCGCTCCCTGATCTCCCGCGTCGTCTTCCACAAACCGGATAACACCCTATCCATCTTCTTCAAATAACCACCCCTTGAAATCTCAAAATCGACCCTTTACCATACCTATTTTTATAACCTTTAACATTTCGGAGGCCCCGATGGAGAACTGGGCGCATCTCAGCGTTATCTTTCCCAGCGCTATTCCATGCCCTATCGGGAGGTTTCCGCCCTGCTCACCGATATCGGTACCGAGGAGCTGGCCCATATGGAAATTGTATCTACCATTGTGCGGCAGCTCTTAAAGGGGCTCTCTGCCGATGAGATCCAAGCCCAAGGCTTTGCCGACTATTATACCGACCATACCGCCGGAATCTGGCCGCAGGCGGCAAGCGGTGAGCCTTGGAGCGCCACCACCTTCCAATCCAAAGGAGATCCCATCACCGATCTTTTTGAGGATATGGGCGCGGAGCAAAAGGCCCGTACCACCTATGATAACCTGCTGCGGTTGATTAAGGATCCGGATGTACGGGATCCCATCAAATTCCTCCGCCAGCGGGAGATCAACCATTTCCAACGTTTCGGTGAAGCCCTCGGCCAAGTCCGCCGCCATCTGGACAGCAAAAACTACTATCGCTTCAACCCTGCCTTTGATAAAAAATAAAAGGCTCCCCCACCTGCTCCTCTCTGATAAGCAGGTGGGGGATTTTTGCATAATTCCTTTTCTTCTTCCATATATTAAATACACATATAGGAAGAGGTGATTTTTTTGAAAAAAGTTTCTTGGAAATTGATCATCATCAGCATCTTGATTGCGGAAGGGGTGGGGCTGCTCTCCTCCTTTTTGGCAGGCGGCACCGCCGTCTACAAGGACCTCAATCAACCGCCCTTTGCCCCGCCCGGCTGGGTCTTCCCCATTGCATGGGGAATCCTTTACGCCCTGATGGGGGCTGCTGCCGCGCTGATTCCCACCGCCCGCGCCTCCGATGAAGATAAAAAGAGAGCGCTGACCCTCTACGGCCTGCAGCTTCTTTTTAATTTTTCCTGGAGCATTATTTTCTTTCGATTTGAATTATATTGGCTCTCGGTGGTCATTATTTTGATTTTGCTGATTTTAGTAACCCTCACTCTTCTGCGCTTTTGGCAGATCCGCCCATTGGCGGGGGCACTTCTGATCCCCTATCTCCTCTGGCTGCTCTATGCCACCTATCTGAACATCGGCGTTGCATTGCTCAATTAAACTAAAAAGCGGTAAAAAATCAAATGATTTTTTACCGCCTTTTTTAATTTAAGATTTGAAATTTTCCGATTACGGGAAGTTCCTTTTTCTCTCCTTTACATGCATTCACAATCCCGATGATTGCCAATACCAAAAGAAGCAATTCTGCAAGTTCCAACAGCTCTCCCACGATTCCGAATCCGAGAACGGCAAAAATACCGCCCACAATTCCGCTCACAATTCCCCACGCCAGCTCCACAATAAAGAGGACTAAGCCCTGATTGGCATGGAAGCGGGCAAAGGGGCGCTCCTTGGCCGCAAAAATCGGGATCAATACCAAGAGCCCGAAATAGGAAAGGACAGCCATCAGCTTATCATCACCGCCGACCTTCTCTTCCGCAGCCGCAGGAGATTCCCCTTGGGAAGCGCCGCAGAAGGGGCAAAAATTTTGATTTTCTTCGATTTCTTTTCCGCATTGACCGCAAAAAGCCATTTTTCATCCCTCCATATTTTTCTATATTCCATTTTATCCAAAAACGCAAATATTGTCAATATCACAAAAAGAATTCCGTTACAAAAACGGCTGCGCAAGAAAGAAGCGCCACCGGCAAAAGCCCCAGATCAAAGCAAGCGCTTACCACTGCAACTCCCAAGCCGATCGCGGCTGAGATGGGAGAGGCAGTCGATTGCAGGATAGCCGGAAAGGTCATTGCCGCAAGGACGGCATAAGGGATATAATGCAAAAAGGAGCGGATAAACCGATTAGTAATCTTTTTGCGAAAAATCGCCAGCGGCACCATCCGCACAAGATAGGTTACCACCGCCATGACGATGATATGAAGAATCAAAGGTAAAATTTCCATCCGCTTAATCCTCCACCGGCCGAACGACCGCCCCAAACACTGCCGCAAGGCAAGCGCAGATAATGATGCAGAATCCATCCGACAGCCGATTGATCAGCGGCAGCCATTCAAAGGCGCAAGAAAGCGCCACCGCCACCGCCACAACGCCGATCACGGCAAGGCTTTTTTTCATGGCGGGAATCACAATCGCCACAAACATTCCGTAGATGGCGATTCCAAAAGCCGAAAGGATCGCCGCGGGCAAGAGTGCGCTTGCCGAGGCACCGGCCAAAGTCCCGCCGGACCAGCAAAGCCAAGGAAGGGTCATCAGCCCATAAAAATATGCAGGAGTGATTGCACCTTTCTGACCGGAAGCAAGAGCAAAAATCTCATCGGTATTTCCAAAGGCCATAATCAGCCGCTCAAAGGGGCGAACGCCCTCTTTAAGCTTTTGGGAAAGGGAGATAGACATCAGCGCATAGCGAAGATTGATGATCAGCTGGGTCAGGGCATTTTCCAAATAACTGCCTGCCGCTAAAATGACAGTGAGCCCTGCAAACTGCCCCGCAGAGGTCATATTGCTCATGGAAATGGCCACCGCCGCCCAAATCGGCATCCCCGATTGCACCGCGGCCATGCCAAAAGCCATCGACACGGAAAAATAGCCAAGCCCAATCGGCAATCCATCCCTGAATCCTTTCCAATATTCATTCATGATTTGCGCCTTCCTTCTCTTTCTCATTAAGGGCTATTCTATCATATTGCAACAAAAAAATCAACCTGCACTTCATAAGAAGTGCAGGTTGATTTTTAACCTACTATTTCTTTCAAAAGTTTCTGATTGCAAGGGGTCATGGTGCGCATATATTCCTCAATATAGGGGGTAATGATATCATAACCGGAAGCGCTGATATGGACCATGTTTTTGGTATCATATGTATGCTTTTCGGTGGTCAAATCCAGCTCATGGGTAATCTCCTTATGATTATACATATCAAAATAGGTAATACCCCATTTTTCGCAGATCTTCTTGGCGGTATTAAAATATTCGCTCATATCGGCGCAGCGGCCGGGCTTTGCGGCAGGCATCTTAAAATTCATCAAGTAGCCGATCGCAGCCGTATCGCCGTAATATTTCACTGCATTATAAAGATTCCATTCCAAGCCGCCTGCATAGGTGCTCAGATCGAATTCATCGGGATCAAAGCCATCGGAGATCAACCCTACTTCGGCACTCTCCCACGCATCGTTTACCCCGCCATGGATCAAGACATAATCAAAATCTTCATTCTTACTCTTGAGAATCTGATCGACAATCCAAAGATTCCGCGCAGTAGAGAGGGAGGAGCCGCTTACACCGTTATTGATGGCTTCCATGCCGGTAAGGGTCAATCGAGAAGCCCAACCGCCGGAGCCCACACAGATGGAATCGCCCACAAATAAGCCTCTCTTCCCATAAAGGCAATCGCTGAAATAGCCGGAATTCACACCGGTCAGCTTTTCAAAATCCTTCATGGAGAAGGTATTATTGCGCGCGATTACAAACTCTCCCTTTACAGAAGAGGGCACATTCAGCACTACTTTCTCCGCATTTTTTGGCACTGCATAAGTATAAATCTTCATGCCGCCCTCAAAGGTGGCCTCTTCCTCCAGCAGCGTAGCATTGATCAGCTCCACCGCTTTTCCATTTTTATCGAAAGCAAAGCCGACCACAACCTGCGCAGGGGTAACCGGCCCAAAGGTCAGAGAATCGCCGTATTTCACGCCTACCTCATCAGATAGGCAGGTGCCCTGCTGAATTCCTTTTTTGCCTTTAAGATTGAGGCCCATATTATTGCTCTTGGCCACAAACAGATTCTTCAGCGCCTCTTCGGGAGAGACAGGAGCAGAATCACCGGAAGGTTCTTCATCGGTGGAGGAATCGGAGTCTTTGGAAGGCTGATCGGAGGAATCATCGGGAGAACTATCCTCTTTTTCATCGGAAGAATCATCCCCTTGGTTTTGATTCTGATTTTGGTTTTGGTTTTGATTTTGATTATTATTCGAAGAAGAATCTCCGCCATCGTTGGAATTGCCGGAAGAAGATTCCTGATCATCGGAAGAGTTGCTTCCACTGCCGCCGCTGATAATGCCGCCGCCCGAAGAAGCCTCGCCTTCCACATAAGAATCCGCAGAAGCGCTTTCCTCTTGGGGCTTTGCTCCGCAGCCTGCAAGCATGGAAAGAAGCATCGCTAAAATCATAATCCCTGCGAATCTTTTCATATTGTCGCCATCCTTTACTTAATTTTCTTCAGATCATATGGTGTTGTCTGATAGACAAAATAATTGAGCCAATTGCTATAAAGCAGATTAGCGCAGGAGCGCCAGGTTACCTTGGGCTTCTTGGTGGGATCATCATCGGGATAATAATTTTTGGGGATACTGATGGGGCGGCCAAGGCCCAAATCCCGCTGATATTCGCTATCCAAGGTCATGGCATCATATTCCGAATGGCCGGTGATAAAAATCTGCTTTCCCTTCTTGGTGGCCACTGCATAGACCCCCGCCTCCTTGGAGGAAGCAAGAATCTTCAACTCAGGAACCGCCTCAATTTTTTCTCTCGCCACGGTTGTATGGCGGGAATGGGGGACCATAAAGGTATCATCGAAGCCGCGGAAAAGAATGGACTTTTTATGATCCAGCTTATGGGGAAAGATGCCAAACATCTTCTCGGGCAGCGGCTCTTTATCAATCCCAAAATGATAATAAAGCCCCGCTTGAGCGCCCCAGCAGATATGGAAGGTGCTATGGACATGGGTCTTGCTCCATTCCATGATCTCGCAGAGCTCTTCCCAATATTCCACCTCTTCAAAGGGAATCTGCTCCACCGGCGCACCGGTAATGATCAGACCATCAAAATTCCGATCCTTCACATCATCGAAGGTCTTATAGAAGGAAAGCAGATGCTCTTTGGATACATTCTTGGATTCATGGCTTTTGGTATGGATCAGCTCCAGCTCCACCTGCAGAGGCGTATTTCCAAGCAAGCGGGAAAGCTGCGTCTCTGTCTCCACCTTTTTGGGCATCAGATTCAAAAGCAGAATCTGCAAGGGGCGGATCTCTTGGACCTGCGCCCGTGTCTCTGTCATGACAAAGATATTTTCTTTTCTCAATACATCCGTTGCCGGTAAGGCATTCGGGATTTTAATCGGCATAGGGTAATCCCCCTTTATTCATCATTATACATTTGCCAAAGCGTTCTCAATATCGGCGATCAGATCCTCTGCATTCTCAAGACCGACAGAGAACCGTACCAAATCGCCGGGAACTCCTGCAGCAATCAATTCCTCATCGCTCATCTGCCGATGGGTGGCGGTGGCGGGATGGAGACAGCAGCTTCTGGCATCGGCCACATGGGTCTCAATCGCAGCAATCTTCAGCCCTTTCATAAATTCGGCAGCGGCCGCTTTCCCGCCCTTTACGCCGAAGCTGATGACACCGCAGCTTCCCTTGGGCAGATATTTCTTGGCCCGCTCATGCTCGGGATCTCCCTCCAGACCGGGATAGCGCACCCAGCCTACCTTGGGATGATCTTTCAGATACTCAGCGATTCTTTGCGCATTCTCGCAATGGCGCGCCATCCGCACATGGAGGCTCTCCAGCCCAAGATTCAAAAGATAGGCGCTTTGCGGAGATTGGACGCAGCCAAGATCCCGCATCAGCTGAGCGGTGGCCTTGGTAATGAACGCCCCTTCCAAGCCGAAGCGCTCGGTATAGGTTACGCCGTGATAGCTATCATCAGGGGTGCAAAGTCCGGGGAATTTTTCGGGATATTGGGTCCAATCAAATTTTCCGGAATCTACAATGCAGCCGCCTACTGCCGCACCATGGCCATCCATATATTTGGTGGTGGAATGGGTTACGATATCGGCGCCCCATTCGATGGGCCGGCAATTTACGGGGGTAGCAAAGGTATTATCAATAATCAAGGGCACCCCATGGGCATGGGCGGCATTGGCAAACCGCTCGATATCCAAAACATTCAAAGCAGGGTTGGCAATGGTCTCGCCAAAGACTGCTTTGGTATTGGGGCGGAAGGCTGCCTCTAATTCCTCATCGGAGCAATCGGGGGCCACAAAAGTAAAATCAATTCCCATCCGCTTCATGGTAACGGCAAAAAGATTATAGGTGCCGCCATAGATGGCAGAACTCGCCACAACGTGATCCCCGATGGAAGCAATATTAAATACTGCGAAGAAGGAAGCCGCCTGCCCGGAGCCGGTCAGCATAGCGGCGCTGCCGCCTTCCATCTCGCAGATCTTGGCTGCCACAGTATCGCAGGTGGGATTTTGCAATCTGGAATAGAAATAGCCGCTGGCCTCCAAATCAAAAAGCTTGCCCATATCCTCGCTGGTGGCATACTTAAAGGTGGTGCTCTGAATAATCGGCACCTGACGGGGCTCCCCATTGCCGGGGGTATAGCCCCCTTGGACACATTTGGTCTCGATCTTAAAATCGCTCATGTTATATTCCTCCTAAATAAAAAATCTCAAGGCTGATTTGCCTTGAGACGAAAAAATTTCCGCGGTACCACTCAATTTGCACAATTTCTTGCGCCGCTCTTTATGCCTTAACGCAGCATCTGCGGGCGCGCCCTACCTATCGAACGCACCGGCTCAAAAGCCATAGACCCCCTGCCTCTCTCAGCTTGCCGCACTCGCACCGACCGGCGGCTCTCTTCTTTGCCGAAATTCCGCAGAATCCTCTTCATCACAGCCATTAACTGCATTATATCAATATAAAATCTATTTGTCAATATTGAAAAAAATACCCAATCTCTTTGAGCCCTTGAAAATCTTTTTTCAATTTGGTATAGTATGAATAAACGATTTTTTTGATAAAGGAGCGAATTCGATGGATCGTATTCTTTTGCATATCTGCTGCGCCCCCTGCTCGGTGGCGGTCATCGAGCAATTAAAGGAAGAGGGCCTCTCCCCCACAGGCTTTTGGTATAATCCCAATATCCATCCCTATCAGGAATATAAAGCCCGCAGAGATACCCTGATCGAATATGCCAAATTGATTGGGCTTCCCCTTCATATCAAAGAAGAATACGGATTGGATGCCTTTACCAAGGCGGTAAGCCCGAATATTGAGCAGCGCTGCAATTATTGCTATGCGGTGCGGATGGAAGAGACGGCAAGGGCCGCAAAAAACTTGGGGTTCTCCGCCTTTACCACCAGCCTCACTGTCTCCCCTTATCAAAATCATGAGCTGATTCATAAGGCGGCCCAAGCGGCGGCAAAGCGCCACGGAGTTGCCTATCGGCCCTATGATTTCTCGCCCCGCTTTCGCCAAGGGCAGGCAAAGGCAAGAGAACTTGCGCTTTATATGCAGAAATACTGCGGCTGCATTTATTCCGAGGAGGAGCGCTATCAATCAAAGATCCAAAAGGATCTTAACCGCTTTGAGAAAGAGAATTTTTTTGAAAATAAATAAAAAAGTCGAAGGAAAAATCCTTCGACTTTTTTTCTTTTATAATTTAGAAATGCCGTAGCTATTGACCAAAGCATCCAATTTTACCCCATTATTGCATAACGGGCATTCATGGGAATGATAGCTTTGATAGCCCTCCAGATCCTTCGGGCCAAAGACGGCTCTTACAGGAAGATCATCGCATTGATCGATGGTCGAGAAGAAGGCAGAGACGCCGGAAACCTTGCCGCCGTAATAACGCACTGCATTGATGGCGCTCTGGGCCATCTTGCCCGATGCGATTGTAGCCGCGAGGATCATCACATTCTTTCCTGCGATCATCGGCACAATATTATCCCGAAAGAAGATCTGGTTGCCGCCCGTAATCTCGGGAGTTACCACATAGATGGTCTTATGGGAATTCATATTGGCAAAATCGCCCTTGGAAAGGCTGTCTGCAAGGCATGCGCCGATGACCTCGGTACCATCTAAGCAAAGGATGGTATCCACGACGGTATCTGCATAATAATAAGAGCAAATCTTCTCAGCAACCGCTCTTGCCTCGGAAAGGCGGGCTTTTTGCCATGCCACATCAATATAATAATTGCTATGGCGATTCCCTGTCGCAAAATGGCCTGCTGCTACTCTTAAATGAAGATCCGTACCCTTGCTTGCATATTTCAAGATATCCAAAGTTGACATGCTTGATCCTCCTTCAATGCTTTTATATTATTATATTACACTATTTTTGCTTTTACTGCAAGATTTTTTTACTGCTGATAGACACATTCCCCGCCGATAAAGGTGGCATAGATCCTGCATTCCTCATCCAGCAGGATAAAATCCGCAAGATTGCCCTCCTTGAGGCAGCCCATCTCCGAAAGACCCAAAAGGCGGGCGGGGTTTTCTGTGGCCATCATCAGGGCCTCCGGCAGCGAGACCTCACCGAAGCGGGCCATATTTCGGACTCCTTCATTGAGCCGCAATACCGAGCCTGCCAAAGTGCCGTCCAAAAGCCTTGCCGCCCGATCCTTCACCACCACCGGCTGACCGCCCAGTGCATAGCGCCCATCGGGCAGCCCTCCTGCCTCCATGCAATCGGTAATGAGGCAGATCCGCTCTTTTTTCAGGCGGGTGAGGATGGGGAAAAGATGAGGCGCCACATGGATGGTATCGGCAATCAATTCAATATAAGCATCCCCTTCGAGGGCGGCGCCGATGACCCCTGCATCCCGATGATGAAGGGGCGGCATGGCATTGAAGAAATGGGTGGTGCTTTGAGCACCGCCTTCATATGCCGCCTTTGCTTGGGCATAGGTAGCGGTGGTATGGCCCACCGATAAGATGACCCCTCGCTCCTTCATCGCCTTGGCAAAGGATTGATCTTGATCCTGCTCCGGCGCATAGGTAACCAAGCGCACGACATCCTCTACTATTTTCTCTTGCGGGGGCAGGATATATTCCTCATTCTGCGCCCCTTTTTTTGCGGGATGGATAAAAGGCCCTTCCATATGAGCACCCAAAATTCTGGCCCCGCTTTTTGCTTTCATCCCTTCGCGAATCCGCCCAAAGGCCGCAGAAATCTCCTCGGCCTCTTGGGTCATGGTGGTGGGCAGGAAAGCAGTAACGCCGTTTTGAGGAAGTTTTTTTGCCATCCCTTCGGGGGAATGGGTCATGGTATCCTCTCCCTCGTAGCCATGGATATGCTGATCGATCAGCCCCGCAGAAAGATAAAGGCCGCCGCCATCGGTAATCTTGGCGCCATGGGGAATTTCCTTGGAAAAGCCCACAATCCGATCTCCCTCATAAAGAAAGACCGACTCTTCTAAAATCTTTCCGCCTTTTACGATTTTTACATTCTTAATTGCATTCATCTCAATATTCCCTATTTTTTCGAAACGGCTTCTACTACGCGGAAGATGGCGGGAGCAACCAAAAGATTCACTGCCAGCTCCAGCAGAAAATTCCAACCTGCGCAGACAAAAATAAGAAAATAAAGCACCGTAGTCCCTTCTCCCACAAAGTTGGCCGCTAAAATATCAGAAAGGGTCAGCGCACCCAAAATAAAGAGGCCTGTATTGATGATAGGCGCAGCAGCCGCCGCGCAAAAGACCCCGCCGTATCTGCTCTTCTTAGAAACGAGCTTATAAACAAGGCCTGCTCCGAGGCCTGCAAAAAGGCCCTTCCCCAAGCAGATGGCACCGGTCATCCAAGGGGCATTTTGAAAGAGGGTGGCGGTGAAAAAGTCTGTCCCGCTGATTCCTGCGGAAAGGGTAATGATTCCAAAGAACAGCCCAAGGACCGCGCCGCCCCAAGGGCCAACCATGATCCCGCCCAATACAATGGGGATCAGCACCAGTGAAAGGGACGTCGCCCCGATCTTAATGCCGCTGCCCCAAAGCTGGAGCACCAATACCAAAGCCAATAAAATGGCCATCTGCACCATCTTCAAGGTGCGTTGCTTTGCTGCTTGATTCATCGCAAATTCTCCTTTTCGGGACTTCACCCGATGCTGACGCCCTGCCCTTATTTTACAGGTGCATCGCAGTTCTTTTTTATATCAAAGCATGGTTGCTTATGATATCTTGATTTTACGGGTCTTCCCATAAATAATGCGAAGGCCTTTTAAGGTAAGATGCGGATCTTTTTCAAAGCCGAGAGTCGTATGGGGCAGGATCAAAGAGGCAAGGCCGCCTGTCGCAATCAGCCGAGGCGCGCCGCCTAATAGAGCGCGAAAACGCTCTGCAAAGCCTTCTATTGCGTATACATGCCCCAAAAGCACACCATTGGCAATGCAATCCGCTGTATTCTTTCCGATCAGTTCCTTGCCCGCTTGCAACGGCACTGCAGGCAGTTGGGCGGCGGAGGCACGAAGGCTCTCAGCCGAAGCGCGAAGCCCTGTCAGAATTGCGCCGCCCAAAAGCTCATTTTTGGCGTTTACCGCAAAGATGGTCGTGGCGGTGCCGAAATCCGCAATGATAGCACCTTCTTGGCTTTTTGCGGCGGCTGCCGCCGCATTGGCGATAATATCCGCCCCAACCTCTGCGGGGGAATCGGTCCGCACTGAAATCCCTGTCCGGACCCCTGCGCCAAGCTCCAAGATCCGGCAGGAGCAAAGCGCCTGCATGGCAGAAGCCATAAGCGGCGTCAGCGCGGGGACCACCGACGCAATGGCGCAATCGGTAATTTTTGAGAGTTCTATTTTCCTCTCCTTCAGCCCCATGCGCAGGGCATTGGCATATTCATCGGCAGAACGCGGCTCCAAGGCCGAGAGGCTCATGGTAAAGATCGGCTCTTCTTCCGCCGAAAATCCGCCGATTTTAATATTCGAATTTCCGATATCTATCGCGATTAACATATCAATCGATCTCTTTCATTAATTCAGCAATTTTGGGGGCGATGGCAAGATCCTCGGAGGAGGCAGTAGCACCGCCTGCGGCGCTTGCTAATTTCAAGGCATATTCATAGCCCCGATCAAGGCCTGCCAAAAAGCCTGCCACCATGGAATCTCCCGCTCCTACCGTATTGACAGGCTTTCCGCCCACTGCAGGCATTGTATGAATTTTACCCTGCTCATCCAAAAGCAGAGCCCCTTCGCTCCCAAGGGAGACCAATACATTTTGAGCGCCTTTTTCCCTCAGCTCGGCCGCCGCATTTGCAATCTCTTCCCGCGTGGGAAGGGCTCTGCCTGCCAGCTCCTCCAGCTCCCGATGATTGGGCTTGATTAAAAAGGGCTTATAGGGCAATCCATTCTCCAAAAGAGAGCCGGTGGCATCCACCACGCAGCGCACCCCTTTGCCGGCAAGTGCGCCCATCATCTCAGAATAAATATCCTTCGGCACAGAGGCGGGCACACTTCCTGCCAGCACCAAGAAATCCCCTTCCTTGAGCGCCCCCAGCTTTTCCATCATCGCCGCCAAAGCTTCCTTTGGAATTTCGGGGCCGCCGGCGTTGATCTCCGTCTCCTTCTCAGCCTTGAGCTTGAGATTGATGCGGGTACGCCCCTCGGGCAGGCGGATAAAATCCGCCTTGATTCCCTTCTTGAGAAGGCCCGCTTCCAGCGCTTCCCCTGTAAACCCCGCAATAAAGCCGAGAGCGGTATTCTCCACCCCCAGCTCCTTCAAGACCAAAGAAACATTGATGCCCTTGCCGCCAAAATACAGTTCTTCCTTTTGCGCGCGATTGGTCTGCCCCTCCTCCAAACGGGAAAGAAAAACCACATAATCAAGGGCAGGATTAAAGGTTACGGTATAAATCATCTTCCATCTGATTCCTTTGAGACATCATTTTTCATTGCCATTATATCTTATTTTCATAAAAGCGTCAACTGCACAGACTCTTTGCGATCTCTTTAATCTGAGCCTCTAAAGAGGCATCCTCTTTGGCGGGGCGGAAATCGGTATCGGAAGCAACGACCTTTGGGATCTCTCCCTCTACGCCCATCTCCCGCAAAAGGATTTCTGCGGTGCGAAAAGCAGCCTCTTTGCCGCCGCTGCCTCCGCCTGCCAGCAAAACCGCTCCTTTTTTACCCCAAAAGGAAGCACCCTCGCCCCGAAATTTGCGGGCAGAAAAAAAGCACTGCATACGGCTCATAGCAGAGAGGAAGGGGCCGGGCAGAGTGCCGAACCAAATGGGAGACGCAAGGACCACTGCATCTGCCACCTGAATGATCTGCGCATAGGGCTCAAAATCATCGCCAAGGGCGCAGCCCTTCTGCTTTCGGCAGGCTCTGCAATCGATGCAGGGGGCAATTTTTTCATCAGTAAGGCGAAGGATTTCCACCTCGCCGGGCAAATGCTTTGCCAGAAGAGCAGCCATATAAGCAGTATCCCCCTCCTTGCGAGGTGATGCATTTAAGATCAATATTTTCATTGTTTTTTTCCCAAGAATTGCCTCCTCAAGGGAGGGGCAATTCCATTATTCCTTAATTATGTCATTACAGACATTTTTCAAGATTATTTTTCGACCTTTGAAAGAAGCGCATAGGTTTGCTCCGAGGGCTTTGCCACAAAGCGATTGATGGGCACGCCCATGGAAGAAAAGCGCTCTTCATACTCGGTCATGATATTGGGCGTATCGGTTGCATGAAGATCATAGGTCAGCTCCGATAGCTCAAAGCCCAAATCCTTGAATTCTTCCACCGAAAAATCAAAAAGATCCCGATTATCCGTCTTAAAGCAGATCTTGCCCCCCTTCTTCAAAAGGGGCAAATAGCACTTCACCATCCGCCGATGGGTCAGCCTGCGCTTGGCATAGCGGCTTTTAGGCCAAGGATCGGAAAAATTAAGATAGATGATATCCATGGATTCTTCCGGCATATATTCCAAAAGATCTTCCGCATTGAGGCAGAAAAATTTGATATTGGAAAGCCCCTTGGCAAGGGCCTTCTCCATCCCCATGATCAGGCAATCTTTCACCCGCTCAATGGAAATATACTGCCGATCGGGGTTTTCCCGGGCATGGGCCACGATAAAGCGCCCCTTTCCCGAGCCGATCTCCATTTCAATGGGCTTCTTTGGATCAAAATGGCTGTAGAACTGCTCTTTGAGCCCCTCGGTCTCGATGGTCCACCCCGCGCACCGCTCAAAGCGCAGGTCTCCGTTTTTCTTTTTTCTCATCCGCATGATTCTATTTCCTCAGGTTTCATTAAAATTTCTGTAATAGGCAAGCAAGAGATCGATCATCTCTCCATAGCTTTTGGTGCCGCTCTCCTGCCCGTTGGATTGCAAATATCCTTCATAGATTGCCCCCGATGCATTGCTGATCGGAGTCCCCCGATAGGGCTTCCAATATTCATCCTCACACCGAATA
This sequence comes from Clostridia bacterium, assembly GCA_017436525.1. Lineage (GTDB taxonomy): Bacteria > Bacillota > Clostridia > Oscillospirales > QAKW01 > QAKW01. The sequence goes on from JAFSCX010000044.1 coordinate 48,731, forward strand.
TCCGAAAGCACCCTCTGATCGCAAAGCTTTGCGATTTTTTGAGCCAATGCCTGATCCTCTTTATAAAGGGCGGAGAAGGCATATTCAAAGGCCAGCAGAGAGCCGCTGTAGCGAAAATCCTCCCGCTCCGATTTTAAGCAGGCAAGATAGGCCAGAAAGTTTGCCTCGTCCTCCCGCATAAAGCCGCGAAAATGAGTCAGCTCATGGCACATGGTAGCGGGAATGGTAAAGGCCGGCACATCCACATTGATTCCCGATTCAAAGGGGATATAGATTCCCGTTGTCAGCACCATGGAGAAAATCTTCGAGGTCAAAAGCGGCTTATTACGCACATTCGCCGCCTGCAATACGGGGATCTCCTCCCCCAATGCCCGATAGGCATCCCTTGCAGAACGGGCGGTTTCATAAAAGCCCTCATCCGAAAGGGCGGCCACACCCTGCGCATCCTCTTCCATCTGCCGGCGATAAAAATTACAATCGTATATCAAAATTTCGCAAAGATCATAAAGTTCCTCTTTGCTGCTCTCCCGCACCGAAAGATCCAAGTATTCGGTAATGGACGAGCGATGATAATTGAGCCCCATGAAAAGGACAAAGCAAAAATAGACAACGCTTGCTCCCCCTGCAAGATTCAGAAAGAGCCGCCAGAGGCGGTTTTTTCTTTTTTCCTTTTTGCGGATCAGCTGCGCTATTTCCCATCCAATATAAAAAAGCAGCGCGCCGCCTCCCAAAAGGATCAAAATTTCCAGCACCGAAAAGGGCAAAAGGGAGAGCAACCACCCCATTGAATTGGCAAAAACAGGGTAGATTTTGGTGGCATAAACGGTTTCTACCCAATCTCCGTGAACCTGCGCCATCAAGGTCAAAAGCAGGCCCAAGGGAGCAAGTAAAAGAAGCCATATTCTTTTGTATCGAAAAATTCTCTTGATCATAAATTCAGTATACCATAAACCAAAGAAAAGTCAAAAAAATCTTTTATGAATAATATAAACAGAGGTGATTCCATATGAATTTTACATTACAAACGACAAACGGTCCCTTCCGATACCCTGAAGATCTCGAAAATCTCTGGACCGTCCTTTTCTACTACGGCAAGGATTTCACACCTGTCGCCGCCACCGAGCTTGCCGCCCTTGCCGCTTTGCAGGAGGAATTTGCCCGCCATCAAGGGCGCATCCTTGCCATCGGCCCCGATTCCCTCTCGGCTCATCTTGCCTTCTTAGATTCTTTGGCACGCTATCGCTTTGAGCAGCGCCCTACTCCGCCCATCGCCTTTCCCCTTGCCACCGAGGAAGGGCTGCCCTTTCTTCCCCTGCCGGATCGAAAATATATTTGGCTTCTCTCCCCCGCGGGAGAGATGATGGCGCATTTTTCTTATCCTGCCGATACGGGTGTCAATTTCACAGAGGTCCTGCGGACCCTCATTGCCCTGCAGCAGGATCGGCCCACTCCCCATGCTTGGGTCCCCGAAGCGCCCACGCTTCTGCCGCCCCCTGCCACCCGCGAAGAGCAGATCACCCATATCAACCGGATCGAATCGGCCGGCAACTATTGCATCGATTGGTATATCTGCTTTGAAGGAGATCCGGAATAAAAAATGCCCGCGGAAAAAACTTCCGCGGGCATTTTTTAGTTTCTCAAAGAATGAATGGGGGCAGGGATTCTGCCGCCGCGATTGATAAATTTTTCGCTGCTTTCCTGATGGACGGGCATAATAGGTGCTTCGCCCAGCAGACCGCCGAATTCCACCACATCCCCTACGCCTTTTCCGATGGCAGGGATTACACGTACGGCGGTGGTCTTATTATTGATCACCCCGATGCTGATTTCATCGGCAATAATGGCCGAGATGGTGGAGGCAGAGGTATCGCCGGGGATGGCGATCATATCAAGGCCCACCGAGCAGACAGCCGTCATCGCCTCCAGCTTATCAAGGGTCAATACCCCTTCGGAGGCGGCGCGGATCATGCCCGCATCCTCCGAGACGGGGATAAAGGCGCCGGAAAGGCCGCCCACATGGGAGGAGGCCATAGTGCCCCCCTTCTTAACCGCATCATTGAGCAGCGCAAGGCAGGCGGTGGTGCCATGGGTGCCGCAACGCTCCAAGCCCATCTCCTCTAAAATATGGGCCACCGAATCTCCGACAGCCGGAGTCGGCGCCAAGGAAAGATCGACGATCCCAAAGGGCACATTCAGGCGGCGGCAGGCTTCATTGGCCACCATCTGACCCATGCGGGTGATCTTAAAGGCGGTCTTTTTCACCACATCGGCAATCTCGGTAATATTGGCATCCGGCATCTTTTTGATGGCGCTGCTGACCACACCGGGGCCGGAAACGCCCACATTGATGACGCACTCCCCTTCGCCCACGCCATGGAAGGCGCCTGCCATAAAGGGGTTATCCTCGGGCACATTGGCAAAGACCACCAACTTGGCGCAGCCGATGGAATCCTCCTCGGCTGTTGCCTCAGCGCACTCTTTGATGATCTCGCCCATCAGCTTGACCGCATCCAGATTGATGCCGGCTTTGGTGGTTGCCACATTGATGGAAGAGCATACATTGGTGGTCTCCTTCAATACCCGAGGCAAAGAGCGAATCAGATTCAGATCACTCTCAGTGGCCGCTTTATGGACCAAAGCAGAAAATCCGCCGATAAAATTGATGCCGCAGGCCTCTGCCGCCCGCTGAAGGGCATGGGCCACTTTAACCATATCCTCCACCGAATAGCCGGGGGTAACCAGCCCGATGGGGGTAACCGAAACACGCTTATTGATGATGGGAATTCCATAGGTACGGGCGATTTCCTCCCCTGTGGCCACCAGATTGCCTGCAAGGCGGGTAATCTTCTCATAGATTCGCTCGCAAAATTGATCGGGATCCCGATCCACGCAATCCAGCAGGGAAATGCCCATGGTGATGGTGCGGATATCAAGATGCTCCTCATCGATCATCTTGATGGTTTCCATGATATCGCTATGGTTTAGCATGGCAACCTCCTTATATACGATGCATGGAGTCGAAAACATCCTCATGCATGACATGGATGATCAGCCCCATCTCCTTGCCCGCCTCTTCCATTTCCTTGGCAAAATCAGCAAAATGCTTCTCGGAAGAGCGCACCTCTACCCACATAATCATGGTAAAGGTCTCATGCAATACCTTTTGGGTAATATCGTTGATATTTATATTGTTCTCAGCGCAGATGGCGGAAAGGCGGGCAATAATTCCCACGCAATCTCTGCCGATTACTGAAATGACAGCGTTCATTTTCTTTAAGCACCTCTTTCAAAAAATCTCTCCTTTTATTTTACCATTTTTTCCTTGAAAAGCAATCCTTTATTGAAATTTTCCTCATTTATGGTAGAATAATAAAAAAGAAAGGAGAGATTTCATGAATTCTGTAACCCTTCGGGCCTATGCAAAGATCAATCTCAGCTTGGATGTTACCGGCAAGCGGGAGGATGGCTATCATCTTCTGGAATCGGTCTTTCAGGGCATCTCTCTTTATGATAATATCAAGGTCTTCAAGGAAAAGGGAAGCGGCGGCATCTCCATCCGCTGCAATGTCCCCTATATACCCACCGATGAGCGCAATATTGTCCATAAGGTCGCTTCCGCCTTTTTCAAAGCGGCAAACATTGAAAATTATCAAATTTCCATCGAGCTGAATAAAACCATCCCCTCAGGGGCGGGCTTCGGCGGCGGAAGTGCCGACGGTGCGGCGGTTTTTTCCGCCCTCTGCCGCCTTTATCAGCATCCCTTCTCCATTGAGGAGGCGATTGATATCCTTACCCCCTTGGGCGCAGATATTCCCTTCTTCTTATATAGCGGCACCATGCTGGCAAGGGGGATCGGCGAAATTCTCTCCCCCGCTCCCGCCTTAAAGGATTGCTTTATTGTCCTGGCAAAGCCCAAGGCCGGCGCCTCCACCAAGCTGATCTTCCAAAAGCTGGCGGAAGAAGGAATTCAAAAGCGCCCTGATACCCAAAAGGTGCTTCAGGCTTTAGAAACAGGCGATCTTCCGGCGCTTGCCGCCTCCACCGCCAATGTATTGGAAAATGCCACTATCCCCTACTGCCCCAAGATCCAGGATTTGAAGGGTATTCTCTTGGAAAACGGAGCGATCCTTTCCATGATGAGCGGAAGCGGCAGCGGCGTATTCGGCCTCTTTGAGGATGAGAGCGCCGCAAAAAAAGCAGCGAGAGCCTTGCGGCGCACCACCCGCTTTGTGCATATTGCGCGGCCGGTTTGCCGCCCGATGAAAACCACATTCTAATACAAAAAAAGGACTCGTCTTGAGTCCTTTTTGTTTATAAAATGGGAATTCCTGCTTCCTTGCAGATTCTCTTTGTCTGCTCATCCCAAATGGATGCCTGCACCTCGCCGATATGGGCGCTGCCCATCAGCAGCATGCAAAGGCGGCTTTGGCCCACACCTCCGCCGATGGTATAAGGAAGTTCCCCCTTAAGGAGTGCGCTATGGAAGGGAAGGCTTGAGCGATCCTCACAGCCTGCCATTTTCAGCTGCTTTTGAAGGCTCTCTGGGCTTACGCGGATTCCCATGGAGGAAATCTCAAAAGCCTGCTGCAAAGTCTCGTTCCAGAAAAGAATATCACCGTTGAGATCCCAATCATCATAATCGGGCGCACGGCTATCGTGGGGCTTGCCGGATTTTAAGGCTCCTCCGATCTTCATTAAAAAGACCGTCTTATGCTCTTTCACAATGGCATTTTCCCGCTCCTTGGCAGAGAGATCGGGATAGCGGTCCTCCAGCTCCTGAGTCGTAATATAAGTAACCTCACGGGTAATGGCAGGGCGGATATTCAGCTGGGGAAACATAATCCGAAGGGTCTGATCGGTCTCGCAAATAGCGCCCACAATCTTTTCTACTACGTTCTTTAAGTATGCTTCGGTGCGGTCTTCTTTTTGGATGATTTTTTCCCAATCCCATTGATCCACATAGATGGAATGAAGATTATCCAGCTCTTCATCTCTGCGGATCGCATTCATATCGGCATAAAGGCCGGTATCAATGGAAAAACCATATTCTTTCAGCGCGAGGCGCTTCCATTTGGCAAGGGAATGGACCACATCCGCATTGGTGCCGGTATCTCGGATTTCAAAGCGCACCGGCCGCTCCACGCCGCTCAGATCGTCATTTAATCCGGAGGCGGTTTCCACAAATAAAGGGGAGGATACCCGCCGAAGATTCAGCGCGCCGCAAAGCATATCTTCAAAAAGCCGCTTGACCAAGCCGATGGCTTTTTGGGTATCATAAAGGGATAAAACAGGGCGATAGCCCTCGGGGATCTTCACTTGACTCATTTTTTCAGATAACTACCTTTCTTTTTTGAAAAAATCATTTCTCGCGATGCTCCCGCCGCAGGATGCTATGGGCAGGAAGGGAAAAAGGAACTCTCACCCGCATTTGGGCATGAGGCGCGCTCTCGATGGGCGCTCCGCTTTCATCTTCCATTGCGGAAATGACGATTTTTTGAGGCTCTTGATCGGGGGAAAGAATCCATAAGGGCTCCCCCACCGAGAATTTATTTTTTTGAATCAGCCAGCCCTCTTGCTCATCGGCCACCGCCACCACATCGGTGGTGCGCCGATAGCCGCTATCGGCAGGGTTTTGGGCATCGGCATCGGGGGTGCCGAAGAAAAAGCCGGTGGTATAATCCCGATGGGAGACCGCCTTCAGCTCTTCCAAAAGGCGCTCATCAAAGGGCTTGCCCGCTTTCAGATCATCCAGCGCTTTTCGATAGGCTCTGGCGGTGCAGGCGGCATAATAAAAGCTCTTCATCCGCCCCTCGATTTTAAGGGATTTGACCCCTGCCTCCTCCAGCTCTTTCAGATAAGGCATCAGGCATAGATCCTTGGAATTTAAGAGATAAGTGCCCCGCTCATCCTCTTGGATGGGGAAATATTCCCCCGGCCGCTGCTCTTCCATCAAGGCATAATTCCAGCGGCAAGGATGGGAGCAAGCGCCCCGATTGGCGCTGCGATCGGTCATGGCGGCTGATAGCAAGCATCTGCCGGAATAGGAGATGCACATCGCTCCGTGAACAAAGCACTCCAATTCCAGCGAGGAAGGAATTTTGCTGCCGATGGAGCGGATCTGCTCCAATGTAGCCTCCCTTGCCAATACCAATCGGCAAGCGCCCAGCTCATGATAGGCCATGGCCGCCTCATAATTGGTAACATTGGCTTGGGTAGAAATATGGATGGGGATGCTTGGCGCATAGCGCTTGGCAAGGCGAAGGATCCCAAGATCCGCGATAATCATTCCATCCGGACGCAAGGATTCTAAAAATTCCAAAAAGGCAGGCAAGGCTTTAAGATCCTCTTCCGTGGGATAAATATTGACCGCCACATAGATCTTTTTCCCCGCCTGATGGCAGAAATCCACCGCCTCTTGAAGCTGCTGCTCATCAAAATTGCCCCCTGCCGCCCGCAGAGAAAAGGAGCGGAAAGCGCAATAAACCGCATCAGCCCCATACCAAACGGCATATTTCAACTTTTCAAAATTGCCTGCCGGCGCTAAAAGTTCCATGCTCATACTACGGTCTCCGTCCCTCGGGGAGATTCTGCCTTTTTAAGATCATTGCGATGATCCGCCAGACTCTCGGAAAAATACATTTCCCCCGTCTCGTCGGTTACAAAATATAAAGCATCGGTCTCCTCCGGAGAAAGCACCGCTCCAATGGCGTCCTTGCCCGGATTGCTAATGGGGCCGGGAGTAAGCCCTTCATTAAGATAGGTATTATAAGAATCCCGCGCCGTAAGATCCTCAGTTGTGATCTTCTCATGGCCGGCGGGTAAAATATAGGCAACCGTTGCTTGAGATTGCAGATAGGGGAAATCGCTCTTTAAGCGGTTGAAATAAACCTGCGCGCCCTTGGCAAGCTCCTTGCCGCCCTCCTCCTGCAGGATGGAGGCTAAGGTGATCAGCTCATCCAAAGAATATTTACTTCTCTTGATCAGCTTTTTATTTTCTTCGGTAAGGACCTGCTCCTCAAAGCGGTCCAGAATCCGCTCCACCACAGCCAAAGCCGATTCTCCTTTGACCATTTCATATTCGCCGGGATAGAGATACCCTTCCAGGCGATAATTACGCTCGGGCAGTTTTTTCAAGAAAGAATAATCGGAGAAATCATAGGTCTGCAATACCTTCTCCAGTTCTTCTCTCTTAAGATACTTTTTGGAATCGCAAAGATCTGCCACCAGCTCTTCCTGGGTCTGCCCTTCATGGATTTCGAAGGAAAGAACCTTCTTATCCTCAGAAGTTGCCCGCAGGGTGGCGATGATATGATTATAATCATCCTTGCAATTGACCGTAAACTCCCCATGCTCATATTTACCATCTGCTTTTTTCAGCATGCTGTAGAGCCGAAAGACAACAGGATGCTCAATGATCCCCGCCTTTTTCAATTCTCTTGCAATGGCGCCGGTGGAGCTGCCCTCCTCCAGCGTAACGACCACTTCCTTATCGGGGCGGATCAGACCCAAAACCTCATTCCCAACGCCGCAAAGGTAGGCGGCCAAAAAGATGCTGACCACCAAAATGCAGCTATAATAGATCAAGGTATTGCGATATTGCAGGAGATTTTCTTTGGAAAAGAGCATTTTAGCTTGAAATTTTTTAGGCCGCGCTGCCGGCTGCTCCAAAGGCCGCTCTTCCTTGATCTGATCTTTCACTAAAGGCTTTTTAGGGGCAGGATAAGAGCCTGCCGGATTTTTAATTTTCTTGGCGGGGGATGCGCCGCCGGCTCCCGGATATGCACCGGTTATATTGCGTTTTTTCTGATCCATGTTCAAAACTCCTCAGAAATGATGCTTTATTGTTGTTTATAATTATACAGCATAATTATACATGATAGTTTGCGGAAAGTAAAGCAAAAAAATACACCTTCGTTTGCAAAACGAAGGTGTATGCAGACTGTCAAAAAAGGCACAGACCGCAGAAAATAAGAGAATAAAAGAATTCTGCTAATTCTGTAAATCCACATGGAAAAAGAAATCCCACTCTTTTTCCTTGCTTCTTGTTATACGAAAAAATCCACATGGCAATGCGGATTTTGATTAAAGCTTTCTGCTTTCCGCCGATCTGCTCTCTACCGTACCTATGTACGCCGACGAGAACAGATCGACGAAATCTGCACTCTTTTTTGAGAGTCTCCCAGCGTGTCAAAACCCTCCGCAGGAGTTTTTTGACACGCTAAATGCACCTTCGTTTGCAAAACGAAGGTGCATAAAATCAGATGCGGTCTTTAATTAAAATGCCCTCGGCGGAAGATTTGAAGGCAGCTTCCATGATCTTCATGGAACGGCGTGCTTCATCGGGCTGGACAGCGACCTTCGAATAATCGCCGCTCTCCATTGCATCTACCAGCATTTCATGAAGCATATGATTGGATGATTTCTCGGCAATATCCACATGATAGGTCTCGGTAGTACCCTTGGGTCTGGCTGCCATGGTGCGGGTGGGGCCTGCGGCAGTATAGACAATGCCCATCTCCCAATCCATTTCGGTATCCAACTCTCTTACTACTTCGGCACCGCTGGACCAATCCTGAATGGTCATGGAGCCGCCGTCGCAGTTGATATACCAGCGAGGCAGGGTGGTGAAATGATGGGTGCCGATCTCAATCAAAGCGTTGACCCCGTTTTCGAATTTCATCATCAGCTTGAAGTTATCGTCCACTTCCTCATATTTCAGCTTCAGCACCTGCGCATAAAGCTCTACTACAGGGCTATCGATCAGCATCAAAAGCTGGTCGATGAGGTGAACGCCCCAATCCAGCATCATGCCGCCGCCTGCAACTTTCGTGCATCTCCAATCGCCGGGAATGCCGCGGGCGCCCTGCACACGGCTCTCAATGAAGAAGGGAGTACCGATTTTTTTATTTTGGATGATATCTTTGACAATTAAGTAATCGCGATCCCAACGACGGTTTTGATGGACGGTAAAGATCTTGCCCGTCTCCTTGGCTACTGCCAAGACCTCTTCCAACTCCTCGGAATCCATCATAACCGGCTTCTCGCAAAGGACATGCTTCCCCGCTCTCAATGCCTTGATGGCATATTCCTTATGGAAATTATTGGGGGTGCTGATCAGCACCAGATCAATCTCGCGATCCTGCAGCATCTCCTCGGCAGTCTCATAGGCGATCAACCCAAATTCTTCTAAATCCTCGTATTTCTTGGGGTTAATATCATAAACACCCTTTACTTCCATACGGGAAATTTTATTCGTTACCAACTTTTCATGGAAATGGCCCATGCCACCCCATCCGATAATACCCATCTTAAACATATAAATCTTCCTCCGGTTTATGTTCTGATGTAAAAATTCTACATCCTTTTTCCTATAAATGCAATCTAAAAAATAAAAAACATCAAAAAATCAATCCATTCACGCAAATTCATATGATGATAGAAAAGGCAAAAAATAAAATAAAAGCGACCCAAACGAGTCGCTTTTGTTCCTTATTCTTTGGTTTTTGGCAGAGAAAAAATCAAAAAATTCTTTTTTCCCTTTTTGCCTTTTCGGTCTGCGCCGATACCGCACTTGATTAAGACCTGCAGGATTGGATGCAGAATTCGTCGAAAAAATCCCGACGGCGTATATAGATACGCCGAGCGGTTTTTTCGGCGGATAGAAAAGGCAAAAAATAAAATAAAAGCGGCCCAAACGGGTCGCTTTTGTTCCTTATTCGTCGGTTTTTGGCAGAGAAAAAATCAAAAAATTCTTTTTTCCCTTTTTGCCTTTTCGGTCTGCGCCGATACCGCAGGTCTTACGCCCAAAATACGTCAGCGTTGAGATCCTCAAACATCATGGCTTCTTTCAGTACATTGATTGCCTTCTCCAAGCCTTCCTCGGTACTCATCAGCGCATCCTCATGCTCGATGGATACAGTGCCTTCATAGCCCACAAGACGCAGCTGGCTCATCATCTTCTTCCAGGTGAGCATATCATGGCCATAACCCAGAGAGCGGAAATACCAACGACGCTCAGCAAGATTCCCGAAGGAGCCGGGATCCAATACACCGTTTTTCTTGATCTCTGCTTCATCCAGATAGACATCCTTGGCATGGAAATGATGGATCGCACCCTTCAATTCCTTGATTGCCTCCACGGGATCAATGCCCTGCCAGAACAGATGGGAGGGATCAAAGTTTGCGCCGATAATATCGCCTACTGCTTCGCGCAGCTTCAGCAAGGTCTTGGGATTATAAACGCAGAAGCCGGGATGCATCTCGAAGGCGATTTTCTTGATGCCATGGGCTTTGGCAAATTCTGCGGTCTCTTTCCAATATTTGATGATAATATCCCATTGATAATCCAAAATTTCGCCGAAATCATTGGGCCAGGCGCAGGTAACCCAGTTGGGATATTTAGAGCCTTCGCTATCGCCGGGGCAGCCGGAGAAGCCGATAATGGTATCGACGCCCATGGCCTCGGCAAAAAGGATGGCGCCGATGAACTCATCATGATACATCTTGGCCTCTTCCTTATTGGGATGGACAGGGTTGCCATGGCAGGAAACCGCCGCAGCGCTCAGGCCGTATTTGGCCATAATATCCTTCATTTCCTGAATCTTTTCGGGCTGATCCATAATGGTATTGGGATCGGTATGATGCTTGCCGGTGGTGCCGCCGCAAGCAAGCTCCAGCGTCTGCACCCCTAATTTGCTCAGATAAGCGCAGGTCTCCTCAAAAGAGCGATCTCTGAAAAGAGCGGTAAATACGCCGAGTTTCATGATAAAATTCCTCCTGAATGTAGATATTTCTTAATTCAAAGTATAAAGCAAGGCTTGGAAAAAATCAATCCTTTTTAGCCTTTTTAATCATCTTTTTATCGATGGTAATAACCGCAAAATGATCCGGCCTTGCCGAGCAGAGGCGATCTGCAACCTTGGCACGCACCTGCTCATCGCTCATAAAGAATCCAAAGGGCAATACAATGTCGAAAAGAATATTGGTATGGGTAGGGCCTTTTACCAATCTCAGATCATGAAAATCCAATTCTTCATCGATGGCCGCCAGAATCTCGGTAATTTCTTCCCGCAGGATATGCAACTGAGGATCGTTGGTTACAATCGGATCCATATGGATGGTCAGAAAAATACCACGATTGATGCGGAATTCCCGCTCAATATTATCGATCAGATCATGGCTTTCCAATACATCCCGATGAGCAGGCACCTCCGCATGAAGAGAGGCAAATAATCGGCCCGCACCGTAATTATGGACCTCCAGATCATGGACGCCTACAATCCCTTCATAGCCCATCACAGCCGCCTTGATCTCTTCGGCCAGATCTTCATCTGCTCCCTCACCTACCAAGATCTGAATGGTTTCCCACATCAGGGTAAGCCCCGAATAAAGGATCAAAATTGCCACCGCAACGCCCATCAGCCCATCGGCATTATAGCCGATCACCGGAGTCAGCAATACAGAGATCAAAATAGCAAGAGTCGCCGCAACGTCATTGCGGCTATCCTTCGCCCCTGCATACAGTGTCTCGCTATCGATGGCTTTTCCCATCTTCCGATAAAAGAAATATTGCCAAAGCTTCAAAAGCACCGAGAGAATCAGCGCTGCCAGCATGGGCAGAGTAATCTTTGCCTCTTCGGGAGCAAAGATTTTCGGGAAGGATTCCCGAATCAGCAAAAAGCCTGCCACCGCCATCACCACCGCGATCAGCAAGGTGGTGATATATTCCATTCTTCCGTGGCCGTAAGGGTGATCCTCATCGGCTTGCTTGGCGGCAAGGCGAAAGCCCACCAAGGTCAGCACCGAGGAAAGGCCGTCGGTCAGATTATTGATTCCGTCTGCCACAATGGCAATGGCGCCGAAAATCGTGCCGATCAGAATCTTCCCTCCTGCCAGCAGCAGGTTGGTAACGATTCCAACCGCTCCCGCCACCGAGCCATAGCGGGCGCGGACCAGCGGATCGGCGGTATTCCGATAATCTTGAATGAATAATTTTTGGATCAATTTAGTAATCATAAAATCTCCCTTAAAAAAGAGCAGGCGGACCTGCTCTTTTTATTTTTTATGAAAGGGGTTGCTCTACAGTTGTTTGCTGAACCGGTGAAGTCTCTGCAGGGAGATCCTGCACAGGCGCATCCTGCAGCGTCTCTAAGGACGGCATATTCCGATAAACCGGCACAATGAAATGCGCCTTGGCATTGGGATCCGAATAGGCCTTTTTCAAAAGAACAGCCTCTTTCTTCGGCGCACCCTTATCCGACATATAGGCACTATCGGTCATATAGGCATAGCGCATGAAATAAGGGGTAACATCTCCCCGATCCAGATACCACTCTTTAATCCAGCTGGCCCCGCCGATAATGGCTTTTTGGGGCGTATTCCATCCATAATTCTTGGCTGCCACCATCGCATAATTGGGATTGCTGTTGTAGGCATAAATTCCATAGAAATTATAATGGGTTGCGCCCAGAGGATAGGTCTCATATTTATTTTCGGGCTTCACCGAATTGGGTACATATACATTGGGGACCACATCCATCCCCTTTGCAAAGGCGGATGTGCCAAAGCCGGTTTCCAAGGCGATGCGGCAAGTAATATAAAGCGGATTCATCATTACCGATTTGGAGGCAGTCAGAATCTCGGCCACCATTTCCTTTTCATTCAAGGCTGCGCCGTCCAGCTCTTCCCAAAGATCCTCGATCTGCTTCGCCGTCCAACTACCGAATTTATAAGTATCGATGTCCAGAAAGGCATAAATATCATTTTCATTGAAATAGTTCAGCGGATCTACAAGCTCTTGCGTAGAATTGTATTTCGCAGGGGCGCTTGCATAATCCACCCCCACATCCACAAAGCTGAAGGTCCAATTCGGATGCGCTTTTTTCAAAGCTTCAATGCCTTCCTTATAGCGTTCCGGCATTTCCACCTCATCATAAGCCCATTTGACATAATCTTTATGAATATATCCTTTTTGACCGCCGTTGACAATCTGCACCCGGCACCAATCGCCTTCCATCCCATAGTAATAGATACGGGTATTATTGGCAGCAATGGTCTTCACCACACTATGCTCCGAGCCGGCACCGCTGCGCATATTTACATTGGCACCTTTGGTGCGGGCGAAGGTATAATCAGCATGAGAAGCATCGGTGATATCAATGGTATATTTCTTCTCGCCGATGGTCAAATAGATTTTTGCACGGCCTGCTCCGAGATCCAGCGGATCTCCAATCTTATAAGGGGTAGTGCTATAGGGATTGGCCTCGGTGGGATAATGCTCCACCGCTAATTGAAGCGGTTCGGTCCCATTATATTTATTAATGCTGCATTTCTTAAAATTCGCATTGGTTACCACATAATAATCCTGATCGGCGCGGAAATTGAGATAAAATCCGCTCACTTCCAAAATAGGAGCCGGCTGAGTCGATTTATGATAACGATAAATAACGGCTGCCGCCTCTGCGCGGGTGGCATTATTGAGGGGATGGAATTTCCCTTCAGAGCCCACTATGATCCCTGCAGCGGCGCATTTATTGACGGAAGAGCGGGCCCAAGAGGCAATTTTTGCTCCATCCTGAAAGCTGGGCCCACCGCCTTCGGGCAAGCTTCTTCCCAGCACCTTTTCGATGGTGCGGACCAACATGGCGCACATTTCCTGGCGGGTGATATTTCGATCGGGGGCAAACTGCGTGGCGCTCACTCCGCTGACTACCCCTGCAGCATAGGCCCAGGCGATATATTTACGCCCCCAATGCTTCCCCCCTACATCCTTGAAAGGAATCTCTCCGTAACCGCTCACATCTGCATTGCAGAGATTGGCCATGGCGGTGGCAAATTGAGCGCGGGTAATTTTTTTGGTCGGCTTAAAAGCATAATCGCTCATTCCGACAAAAAGGTTGTAATCCACCGCTCCTGCCACATCGTTATAATACCACGCTTTCGGATTCACATCCTCAAAGCGGTCTGCAGGTGCTGCGGCCGCCTCAAAGGTGATGGTGCTGAAAAGCAGCGCAATCACCATCATCAGTGCAATAAAATTCTGTCTCTTCATCATTACATTTCCCAGTTATGTGCCACTTCCTGCACATCATCATCATCGTCCAGCGCATCCAGAAGCAGCTGCATCTTAAAGCGATCCTTTTCATCGGTAAGGCTCACATTATTATCTGCAATACGGGTGATCTCGGCGGTGGCGAATTGATAGCCGGCCTCCTCCAACGCTACGCGGACAGCAGAAAACTGCTCCGGGGCAGTGGTAATTTCAAAGGCTTCTCCTTCGCTATCGAAATCATCGGCACCGCTATCCAGCGCACACATCATCAGCTCATCCTCATCCACATCTTCCTTCTCGATGATGATCAGGCCGCATTGCTTAAATTGCCAAAGCACACTGTTGCTGGCGCCTAAATTGCCGCCGAATTTATCGAAATAATGGCGCAGAGAGGCGGCGGTACGATTACGGTTATCAGTCAGGCAATCCACCACTACCGCAACCCCGCCGGGGCCGTAGCCTTCATAAACCAAGGATTCATAATTGCTGCTATCGCCCTCACCTGCGGCTTTTTTGATGGCGCGCTCAATATTATCGTTGGGCACATTGGCGGCCTTTGCCTTGGCAATGGCGTCTGCAAGGCGGGAATTGGCGGCAGGATTGGCGCCCCCTTCCTTTACAATGACCATGATCTCTTTTGCCATTTTGGTAAAGATCTTTGCCCGCTGGGCGTCGGTCTTTCCTTTCTTATTTTGAATGTTATGCCATTTGGAATGTCCGGACATGAATTTTCGCTCCTTATCGATATTTTTCTCATTCTACATCATACCATAAGTCGGCCCCGATTTCAAGAGCGAAATAATGGTTGAATTCACCATTTTTCCATGATATAATCGAGATGAAAATCAATCTTGGGAGTTTCCTTTTATGAAGAATAAGAATCTTAAAAAAACCATCCTGTTCGGTGTGCTGATTTTAATCTTGATGCTGATCGGCCGCCCCACCGCCTTCGGCTATCTTCATCCCGCCGATCCGCTGGTGCTGCTGGCCGCTCTGATGCTTCCCGCCCCATCCGCCATGCTGGCGGCAGGAATTGCCGGAGCCGCCGCCGATCTTTTGAAAGGCTATTATCTGCTGGCCCCCCTTACGCTGATCCTGCGCATTTTAATGGTCCTTTTGGTCAAAAAGCTCACCGCCCTTTCCCCTTCCGAAAAGCATGAGGAATTGCTTGCCGCGCCTGCCGCCTTTTTGCCGGTCCTCCTCTATTTCTTAGGCGAGCTGGTCTTCGGCCTCTTGGCAGGCACCAAAGAAGCCGCTTGGGCTTCCGCTTTGGGCACTTTGCCTAAGAATTTGATCCAAGCCGCCGCAAGCGTCTTGCTTTTCATTTTTATCTACGATATGGTCAAAGGTTTCTCTGCCGCCCGCGCTCAGATGAAGGCGGAAAAGGCATCTTCGGAAAGGAGCGAGAACGATGAATAAATTGCGTTTTGCCATCGCAGGCTACGGCTCCATCGCCAAGGTCCATGCCTTAGCCTCCTGCCAGGCCGCCCTCTTTTTTGAGCAGGAGACCATCCCCGAGCTGGTGGGCGTCATGAGCCGCACACCAAAAGAATGTGGGCTCCCCCTTGTGAAGCATTATACCTCCCTGGAGGAGATGGTTCTCGCCACTCGCCCCGATTTTTTGGATCTTTGCATGCCCCACCATCTGAGAGAAGATGCGGTGGCCTTTGCCGCCGAGCGGGGATTGCCCATCTATTGCGAAAAGCCCTTGGCCTCCTCGCTGGAGCAAGCGGAGCAGCTGGCGGCTCTTGCCCGCGATCTGCCTACCGCCATGGCCTTTGAATATCGCTTCATCCCTGCAGTAACGTTAATGAAGCGCAATCTTCATTTGATTGGAAAGCTCATTGATTTCAGAGCCGTCTATTTCCATGACACCTATCTTCTGCCTCGGGCAAAAACTTGGCGGATGACTTTGGAAAACGGCGGCGGTGCCCTTTTGGATTTAGGGGTCCATATGCTGAATCTTTTGGAATATCTTTTAGGGCCCTTGGAATACCGAAAGGCGGAAAAAACCATCTATTTCCCCGATCGCAATGAGGTCGATGAATATGGCATCATGCATCTTTCCAATGGCGAAGTCTTGGGCACCATAGAGGCTTCCCGCGTTCATGCCAATGAGGGGCGCAATAAAATGGTTACCCTCTATGGAGAGACCGGCTCTCTGACCCTTGATCTGGATCGCCCCTATGAGCTGCGCCATTATGATCTGCCCACCAAAACGACCACCATCCTTCGGGCAGATGATGCACTCCTCCAAGAGCTGATGTATCCCGCACCTCGGCAGAGCTTGGGCTTCTATCAGGATTCTCATACCTGCTCCCTTTTGCATTTTGCCAAATTCCTTTATACCGGCGAGGAGGACCCCCTGATCTCCACCTTTGAGGACGGTCTTTCCGCTCAGGAATTACTCTCTCATATTTTAGAATAAAACATGGCGGCAAGGACGAAATATCCTTGCCGCCTTCAGCGTGTCAAAAAACTCCTGCGGAGGTTTTTGACACGCTGGGAGACTCTCAAAAAAGAGTGCAGATTTCGTCGATCTGTTCTCGTCGGCGTTTTTTCGGGGTCCCCGACAAAACTGAAGTTTTGTTGGGGAAAAGGA
>JAFSCX010000045.1 GCA_017436525.1 Clostridia bacterium
AGAGCAGTTCTTCATGTTGACGGTATACGCACCATTCTTTTTAGCGTAATTACTCATAAAGATCGCATTCCGGTTGGCTTCACCGTTGACCGAGCAATTCTTTACATGGACATTTTCCATGGTGAACTCAGAGGCCATATAATCGTAGCCGGCATCTCCGCCCCAAGTGGTGAAGATCAATGCAGTATTAGCGCCGCCAGAGCCGGTTGTATGGCAATTTTCAAAGGTAAGGTTCTTAATGGACTTCAAGCAATCTGCGGAAGGGTTTTCGATTCGGATCAAACCGGCAGTTGCCATCCGCGCATTTTTCGTACCCCAATTCTTGATGGTATGGCCATGGCCATCCAATGAGAAGGCGGGGTTCGTAAAGCTGGTACGGTTGTATGGGGTAACGGAGGTAAATGCAGAGGCGGCCAGCCCTGCAAGATCCAGATCCGCGATGATATGAATGGTGATATTCGTGTTGGTGAAAAGATTTTGTTTTTCATAAAGATACAACCAATCATCCACACTGGCAACGGTATAATCAGTCTCGGTGCAGGTCCCCAAAGATGTAACAGCCTGTACCGAAGGATATGTGCCGGGGTCTGTTTCTACTGCATGGGCAGGTACTGCTATGCACGCCAGCATAGAAATCAGCATACAGACGGTTGCAATCGCAGAGATCACACGTGTTTTCTTAGTGAACATTCCCATGTTCCTCCTTTATGGTTCTTATGACGCCTCTTTTGGACATACTTTCCCTACAAGAGATTATTATACAGTATTATTTTAACACAGCCACTGTGGAAAATAAAGCACCTTATGTTGTTTTTTTAGCACTATTTGTGAAATCTTTACTGCCGGCATAATCTGCACACAGAAAAAAGGGGCTGCGCGAAAACGCGTGTTATCCTTAACGGGGAATTTGAAAATTATTTCAAATCTTGTTGAGAACCGGCATCGCATTTGTCTGCACAAATTCAGTTGGGCAGCAGCCCAAACCCACAAACAACAGAAAAGAGAAGATTCGTTTTTAGAGCGAGTCTTCTCTTTCTTTTGCCTGTCAAGTGATATGCTGACTAAAGTCAGCTTGATATTCTATTCGCCGTAAACTTGCGAAGCAAATATCACTCGGCGTAAGCCGAATAACACTGCGTAGCAATAGAACTCGCCGCAGGCGAATAGAACTGGCGTGATACTCCGTTAAGAGTATCACGCCAAACGCAGCCCCTTTTTGCTCGGGAAATATTACTTTTTCAACAGATACCGCAGAATCATTACAGCATCGTTAACATTCAGACCACCATTCGCGGTGTAGCCATCCGTAACGCAAACATTACCAAGGGCACTCTGAACAGAATCAAGAGGACGCATTTCGGAGAGAACCTGCAGAATGAGAATGACATCAACCAGATTCACCTTGCCGTCGTTATTAAGATCACCTGCTCTCATCCATTGGTTTTCTCGGCGATTCCCGCAAGCATCAACGCAAGCATAAGCCCCGCAGAAGCTTTCCCCAATAGCAGGGAGTGTATCCGCTTCTGCCCGCAGGACACATTTTGCATCGGCGACCGCATGCCCGCAATCGAAGCAGGTCTCCTGATGGGTATCGTTACCTGCTACATGGACAAAATTACCATAGGTACAAGCAACTGCTTCTTTTTGCTTGCCGCAAGACGCGCACTTTTCATAATGATAGCCGTCGCCCCGATCTACAAACAGATAAGCGCAAGCCTCATCTACAGTATAATGACAATCCTTACACTCTTTGGTATGAAGATCGCCTTCTTTTTGCGTATAGGAGAAGCTGCATGCTGCCGCCTGCTTTGCATCACCGCAATCGCTGCACTTTTCATAATGGGTACCATCTTTGCCGGATACAAATGCATATTTGCAGGGTTCGGTTAATTTAATTCGCGAGCATACCTTGCACTGCTTCACATGGGTATTCGTGCCGGCAAGAGAGGATGCCTTATAATCGCAGGCTGCTGCCTCTGTCTCATAAGAACAAACGCTGCACTTTTGAGCATGAAGATCATGATCCTTAGCGACATAAGAAAGGGTGCAGGCTACTGCCTCTTTCTGCGCCCCACAATGGTTGCACTTCTCATAATGGTAGCCATCCCCGCGAGAAACGAGTTTATAGGTGCACTTCTCTTCCGCGCTATATTGGCATACAGAGCATTTTTTGGTATGCCGCCCATCTTCCAGCGTCGTATAGGTGAAGCTGCAGGGGGCTGCTGCCGTTTGCTTTCCACATTCTTTGCACTTTTCATAATGAGCGCCGTCCTGCCCGCTTACCACATCATAAGAGCAAGAAAGTTCTGTTCGATTGCCACAGATGCAGCTTTGATAATGAACCCCTTCTTTGGCCGATTGGGTGATTCCTTCGGTGAAGCTGCAGGCCACTCTCTTTTCTTCGCTGCAACCGGGATCGGAGCAGGGAATCTTATGGAAGCCTTCCCCATCGGGGACTGCATCTTGAGGAAGGAAGGAATGGCCCTCTAAGGTCAAGGTTGCATCGGCGGTAAACACAGTCGCCGCCGTTACCTGCTCTTCTCCGTTTTTCCAAAGGCCATCATCATCGGTAAGATAGGGTTCTGCAGAAGCAGGAAGCTTTCCGCTTCCGTTGGTATAAAATGCATCCGCGCCAAAGGTTACCTGATAAGGAACGCCATAGCCCTCTTCCCGATAGAAGGCGGGATATTGATTAAAGCTATCATCCACCCACCAGCGATTGGCGGTGGCTCCCTTGGTGCTTCGCCATGCCGCCTCACCGCTCTTGAAGGCGGCGGAGGAAATTTGGGCAGCCCCTGCTATAGCACCTTTATTGGTGCCGGTGGTGCCTGCACTGTTATCGGTCGGGATAATCTCTACCGGCGCAAAGTCGGTCAGGCAGTTGCTTACGCTGACGGTTGCTGCGCCGTATTGATCACTATGGCGCAGGAAGGAAAGGCTCTTTCCGCCCTCAATCGAAAGATTGGCTGCCATACAGTTTGTAACTGTAGCGTTGGCCCCTTGCGACATTTCGCCAATAAATACACCCGGGCAATCGTTGGAAGGCGCCACCCGCCCGGAGCAATCGTAGATTGCCACGCGGTTCATCCGCATCTTGGAAGATGAACCCTCTACAGCGCCTACCACAAATCCGCCGGCACCGGTATCGGTATTGACCTTGCAATCTTGAATCATGCAGTTTTCAATCGTATAGTTGAAACCTTGATAGGCGGTGCCGATCAGCAGGCCGGAATTATTGATTCTACCGCCCGCGCTGTTTTGCAGATCGGTATCGATCACCGAGCAGTTCCGCAGGGTAATCGCAGCGCCGGAAGCTGCCGCAGTGGTGGCGCGAGAGAGGAAGACGCCCATATGCCCGCCGGCGGCGGAGGTATCCAACGTACTTTTCTCTACATGGACATTCTCGATGGTGAGATTCCCTGTGCCATTATAGCCTGCCACCAAAATAGATCGGCCGTAGGTGCCGGCTACATTAAATCCTTCAATGGTCAGATTTTTGATGGATTTTCCTAAATATTCCATGAAGAGACCGCCTCTGTAATACGCGGTTTCTGCGGTTGTATGATTCCAATTTTTCAGGGTATGCTCCTCTCCGTTGAGGGAGAATTGAGCGCCGATAAAGCCTGTAAACCTCAATGCTTTGGAATCGGAAAAATCCAGATCGGCAGTGAGGACAATGGTGATATTCTCATTGGCGAAATAATCCCCATGATCAAAGAGATACATCCATTCATCAATATTAGAAACCGAATAAGTGCCCATCGTTACAGGGGAGCTCACCTTGCTGACCGGCATGATATAAGTGGGATCAAAAGGAGAATCCTCGCCGGGGGTTACCACCACATACACTTCGGTTGCTCCCGCAGGAACCTGAAGGGTATTGCCGCTTACAGCCCCGTTGCCGTAGGTTGCAAAGGTTGCATCGGGATCTTCGTTCATGGAAAGATCTGCAGCCCCGCAGCCGTTTGCATAGGTTGTCTTCAGCATTGTGCCGTCTGCCAAAGTGAAGAACAGCTTGGTAGCGCGGTGGTCCTGATCCCCGCCCTTGACTTTGCCGCTCTCGGTCCACCAATACATCTCACCGGTGCACTGCTCATTCATCAGATATGCCGCCTCACCGCTTGCAATCAATGCTGCCTGAGGCGCAAGGGTGGGATTGGTATTGGACTCCTCAAGGACTGCGGTGAGATCTGTAATATCACTATAGACCGTGCCGAGGTTCAGTTTTTGATTCTCTTCTACATTCGTCGCGATCAGATACTTATCTTCGGCATTGACGGTATTGCCGTTGATGATCACCCGCTCCAGATTTACCGTTCCTCTATCGCTATAGCCGAGGTATGCGCCTTCGGTATAGCCGCTTGCCGCCGTAACGATATTATTGACTGCCGCCACATTGGTGATATTCATCACCGTAGAGCTGCTTTCAGCGGTGCCAAACAATGCACCTGCGCCGTTGACTGCATTGATGATGGTATTATCCGCCACATAGCAATCGGTAATATTAAAGTTTGCCGTGCCCGCATCGGTGCTTCGGGGCTTTCCTACCAGCATGCCCTTATGGGCAGAACCGCCTGCATCCAGCTCGCAGCCAACTACAGAGCAATTTTTAATATGGACATCAAAGCCTGAGCCTGTTACTCCATAGCGGGAAAGCAACATTCCCGAGGATTCTCCGGGGCTCTGAAGAGAGCAGCCTTGAATATGAATATTCTCTAAGGTAAACTCGGTAGCGAGGCCCTCAAAACCGCCGTTTTCGTTGGTTGAGCTGAAGACAATCGCGCCGGCTCCAAAGCCGGAAGCTGCGCCCACATGGCAGTTGCTGACCTTCAGATTCTTAATATAATTCATTCCGCCTGCGCCTTCGGTGGCATAGAATAGAGCCTGATAAGCTTTGCGGGCGGTCTTGGTGCCCCAATTCTTGATCGTATGGTTATGGCCGTCAAAAGAGAAGGCGGGATTGGCAAAGCCCTTAAAGCCGGCAGCTTCTGCTACGGAGAGATCGATATCGCAAAGGAGATGGATGGTTACACTCCGATTTTGGAATCTGCTGATATTATTATAAAGAGCCATCCAGTCGGTGATATCCTCAATGGTATAATCCCCGTCGGTTACGGTAGAGGTTACTTGAGATACTCTTTGCACCTGAGATACAGTGGTAAGATCCCCTGCTACAGTCAGGATATTGCCCTGCAGGGTACTCTCCCCTTCAACCACCATCCACTTTCCTTGGCTGGGGGTGCCAAGATTATATTGAGTACCGCCATTGATAAACAACTCATCACCGTCATTAACAACAGCCCCAATACGTCCCTCAGCAGTAGCAGGGCGATAATAATTGGAATCATCCTTCGCCCAATAAAACGCGGGGTTTTCCAATTCTTGATTCTGCAGATATCCCACTACACCCAATTGGAATGCATAAAGCTCTGTCTGCGAATAGGTTGCAGATACTCCTTCTGAGACGGCTGTAATAGTAGCATCACTATAATAATTGGTAGGCACCTCCGAAGCAGAAGAACCGCTAACACCACTGATCATATAAACGCTTGTAGCAGAAACCGTATTGCCGGCAATCATCAGCTTATCGGCAGAAATCACTCCGCTGCAGACATTATCGCCGCAGAGGTAATGGAATTCACTGCCCGATGCACCGGAAGCCCGATTGCCGAAAATGCCCACATTGCTGATATTTACATTGGTAGATAGCTCCGCTGTACCGCAGACAAAGCCCGCCCCGTCTTTTACATTGACCATTTCATTATTGGCAAGATAACAATCGCTGATATTATAGGTCGTAGTCTTACCGGCCTCGCGGGGTTTTCCTACAATAAGCCCCATATGCGCTGAGCCCTTGGTATCCAAGCGGGAGTTTTTGATCCTGCAATCGCGGATGGTGATGGTGGCAGACTCTCCTTTTACACCATAACGAGAGAGCAGCAGGCTACAAGCCTGAGAAGCAACAGATGCGCTGCAATTATCGAGCGTGATTCCGGTAATGGAAAGGGCAGTGGGAAGCCCTTCGATGCCGCTATTATCATGGGCAACAGAATAAAGAACAGCCGTATTGCTGCCGGATACATGGCAATTTTCCAAGGTAACATCCTTAATAAATTTCATGCCGCCGGCGCCGGTACTCACGCGGAAAAGCCCCACTCCTCCGGCAGAGGTTCCGGAGCCAAAATTGCTGATGGTATAGCCATGGCCATCAAAGGAAAAGGCAGGGTTGGTGAAGCCCTTAAAATTCTTTGTTGCGCTCAGGCTGAGGTCAATATTATTCTGCAGATGGATGGTAACATTCCGACTTTTGAATCGGGATAAATAGTTATAGACATGCATCCACTCCGCCTCGCTTGAGACGGTATAATCCCCTGAAGATACTGCAGAGGTTACATTGATTGCGGGAGTCGCCACCACAATTTGAAATCCTTCCGCGGGGACTACAACGGCTTTCCCGTCATAAGGCTTGCCATTCAAGAGAACCAGCGCCCCTTCCGGAATCTCCAGATCCGGCTCATATACGCTACCTACAGGGAGGCGAAGAACAATACCGTTTACAACACATTCTACCAGCCTCTTTTCGCCGCACTCTTTGATGATGCGATATCTTCCATCCTCTATTTCAAAACAACCCTCTTCCTCATTCAAATCGCTCACCACTTTGAGATTGGGGTTTTCAGAAAGGGTATTGAGGGTAACCGGCCTGCCGATCACTTTATCTACGGCAGCATTTTTGGCATAGAGCATCCTTGTCGCCGCCATATACAGGTTATTCCCCAGCACGGTACTGCAGCCATGCGCATCCCCGCTATTTACAGAGCCTTCTGCAAGGATACTCCGAACAGTACCATCATTACTGCCGCAGATGCCGCCCACAAAATTATTTTCCTGAGCTCGAATGGTAGAAACCACACCGTGGTGGTCGGAAGGAAACAAATCAAAAGGATGTTCATTCTTTACTTCAAAGGTAGAAACTTCGGTAGTAGCACTATTTACGAAAATATAATCGATGGTCTCCAGTTCAGATCCTACATATTTCAGCTCATCCGATCCCTCCACCTTGGTCTCAGAAACTATGGCTGTCGTACCGATATTATTCAACCGCTCTTCCGCTACATAGCGGGAATCATCCATCATTCCATTGATGGCGTTTTCCATATTAACATAGCCGGTTGTGCCGGGCTTCGTGTTGAAATCGCCCCCTACTGCTAAAAGCGCATTGGGGAAATCCTTTTGCAATGCAGCCATCCGCTCTGCGATCAGTTTGGTGCCCTCATCTTTTGCTTTAGCTCCCTTATGATCGGTATGGGTGCTGCAGGTAATGATTTGCTGGCCGGTGGTCTTATCCTCAAGAACCACCCACTGCGCAGTCCGCACGCAAGCGGAATCCCAACTGTTACTGTTTATTTCAGATACAAGCACGCCACTACTGTCATAGGTTGCATGCGTCTGTATGGATTTAGGGCCGTCGGGATTCTTTGAAAGCCAGAAGAGGCCCCTCTTTATTTCTCGGAATTTTGAGGTGCGAAAAGCCACCATCACGCCTTCCGCATCGCTATTGCTCCGCTGTTCGCCGATGATGGTGTATTCACTTCCTAATTGACTTTGCAAATATGTAGACCAAGCCGTTATTTTCTTGCCGGTGCTTGATGATGTTTTATCTCTGAAAGAAACCTCTTGGAAAAATATAATGTCGGGATCTGCATCATTGATTCGTATCATCATGCCCGGCCGTCGAGAATTAGAAGTACTATCCACATAATTCGGGTCATTTGCCCAAAAATAATTATCGCCCCATTGGCAAAGATTCTGCGATAACATGGTATATGTATTATTATTTGCTTTAGATATAGCAGAATGGCTCACTGCGGCATAGGAAAGACAGCCTTCGATCGTACCGTTATTCCGCCCCGCAATGGCGCCCACATGAGAGCTGCCCGAAATAAAGCAATCCTCTGTAAGGGTTACATTGCGGATGGTGCCGTTATTTACGCCGAAAAGCCCTTGGAAAGACTGATCGGATTCCAAATAGAGGCCGCTGATGGTATAGCCGTTTCCATCGTAGGTTCCGGTGAAAGGTTGATCAACCGTACCGATGGGGGCATAACCGACGCCCTTGAGATCAATATCCGCCTTTTGGATATAATTACCGCCAAGATCCCCTGCGGCAATCGCCAAAAACTCCTCAGCTGTATAGATCTCCTGCTTTACCGCTTCTGCATTAGCGGGCAAGGCAAAGCTTGCTCCCATGCAGAAAAGCATGCAAAGGGCTGTGATCAATGCGGTCCATTTTTGTTTTCTCATTTTGCACCTCTAATAATAGATTATAATTTACCTTATATTTTAACATATAGGGATTCAAAATTATATAGTCAAATTTCCCAAAAAAGCCCTGCTATCATTGGCGATTTTCACAACAATCAAAATGCCGAAGTGTCCCTTTTTTGGAGCACACTTCGGCATTTTATTCTATTTATTTAAGATGTACCGCAAAAGCATTACTGCATCATTGGTGGTAAGTTCACCATTTTCTTGCACACCATCTGATTGATAAACATTTCCTAAAGCGCAATGGACCGAATCGGCAGGTCGCATTTCTGCAATCACCTGCAGGATTATTACAACATCTGCGATGCTGACTTTCCCGTCATTATTGATATCGCCTGCTCTCATCCATTGGTTTTCCCGCCGATTGCCGCAAGCATCCAAGCAAGCATAAGCCCCGCAGAAGCTTTCTCCGATCGCAGGGAGTGTATCCGCCACTGCCCGCAGCACGCAAGGAGCACTTTCAACGATATCGCCACAGTCCACGCAGATCATTTGATGGGTATCGGTTCCTGCTATGTGGCGGAAATCACCATAGCTGCAGGCAGCCCTGCTCACCCTTACCGCCACATCTTTGCCCCCTTCGGGCATGGTCAGCGTTGCGCCGTCGAGAAAAGCGCCGTTGCCGCTGATCAACGTATAATTCTTATGGCTCGCAAGGGCCTTTTGAGAGCCGCCGTTGAGATAAAAAATCTCCAAAGGTTGATTCTCTTCATCCATAAGGGTCAGTTTGGCCGTCTGCTTGGCGGCGGTTGCCGGAGCAGGCAGGCCGTTTTTCATCCCCCAATAGAAGGAGGGCGCTTCCAGCTTCCGATTCAAAATATAATTGATCTCGCCGGAAAGAATCTCCTCTGCGGCCACAGTATGAGTATAACCGCCGGCCTCCGCCGTGGCGGTCAACGCAGTTTCATCGCTATAGACATCGGCCAGCGTCAGGGTGCCCATCCCGATTTTAGTCGCCATCAGATAGGTCTTATCGGCAGAAAGGTGATTTGCGGCAAAAATCATCTGATTCATATGGATCTTGCCGCCATCGGAATAGCCCACCAAAGCGCCGTCGCCCGTGCGCTCCATGATATTGCCGACCACACCGATATTCTCAAGATTCAGCGTAACAGAACTGCCTTCGGCAGTGCCGAAAATCAGCCCTACATTTACGCGATCGGCATTGGTGATCATATTATTATAGAAATAGCAATCATTTACATGGAAGGTGGCCGTTCCGCCGGAATTATTGGAGCGGGGCTTGCCGATCAGCAGGCCTCTATGGTCTCCATTAGCCGCATCCAACTGAGAGCCTTCAATCCGAATATTTTGAATGGTTACGGTATGATTGCCGGCGGAGGGCGCATAGCGGCCCAAAAGCAGCCCGCAGGATTCGCCGATGGTAACCAAGGAGCAATTCTTAATGGTAATATTCTCAAGAGTAAGAGCATTTGGCAGGCCGGAAAGACCGTCGTTTCCTTGAATAGCGGAATAGACAAGGCCTATATTTCCTTTGGAATTTTCCCCAAAAGCCGCCTCCTCATAATCGCTCAGATGGCAATTTTCTAAATGGATATTTTTAATATCATTCAATCCGCCTGCGCCCGTCGCGGCTAAGAAAAGCCCCTTGGCTTCAATGGGTTTTTCTTTATCGCCCCAATTCTTGATGGTATGGCCATGGCCGTCGAAGGAGAAATAAGGATCCCAAAATCCCGTAAAGCCTTCCGCAGCAGGATCGGAAAGATCCAGATCCGCCTTCAGATGGATGGTGATATTCCGATTCTGGAAATATTCCTTATTTTCATAGAGTTCCATCCACTCTTCCACAGAGCCGACGGTATAATCGCCGCCGGTTACCTTGGAAGAGACTGAGGAAACCGACTCCATGCAGGAGAGAATGAGATCCATATTCACCACGATCTGCTGATCGGCAATGGTGCCCTCCCCTTCCGCAAAGGTATATTCGCCTTCCGCATCGGGAAGGGTGATGATCTGCCCTTTCATGGTAAAAATTTTGGTCTCTGCGCCGCCTGCGCGAATCAGCACTCTGCAGATTTTTGCATCGGGATCGGCAGTTTTGGTATAACCGCCCTTCCCATCCAGCACCCAGCGGAAGGAAGGGCTCTCCACCGCTTTATTGATGCCCCAGCCCGCCTCGCCGGAGGCCACCGCATCAGCGCCGCCGGTCAAGGTATTGGATTTTGCTTCCACCATTGCAGTAAGATCGGTATTATCGCAATAGATTGCCTCGGTGGTTACATTAACGGGATTATTAATTTGAGCCGCGATGACATATTTGGTGCTCTGATTCAAGCGATTCCCTTTCATCAGCACGCCCTTACATACGATTCCGCCCTGATTCATATGGCCGATGATGGCGCCGTCGTTGGTGCCGGAACTGATATTATCAAAAACACCCACATTGGCCAGATAAGCATCCACTCCGGTGCCTTCAATATTGCCGAGGACAAAGCCGGTCAGACCGTTGGAATTTTTGATTTCATTGCCCTCTACAATGCAATCTTCAATATGGAAATTTGCCTGATTCCCCGAAGAATTGGATCGCACCTTGCCGATGATCAAGCCCTTATGGTCCATATTATTGGCATCCAAGACCGATTTCTCCACCGAGCAGCCCCGAATGCAGACATTGATCTTCCGGCCGGGCACCCCATAGCGGGAGAGGATAAAGCCGTTGGCCTCTGTATTTCTTGCCCAAAGGGAGCAGCCCTTTACATGGACATTCTCGATGGTAACCTCCGTAGGTAAGCCGGCCAATCCTGCATTGGTATGCTTCACGGAATAAACCAGCGCTGTGCCGTTTCCCGCGCCGGTGCCGGTGGTACTATCGGTAGTAATATCCTTGATATGACAATTTTCGAAGTTCAGATTTTTAATGAAATTAAGACCGCCCGCCCCTTCATTTACGCTGAAGAAGCCGATCTGATCTACCGGAGCCTCTTCGGAGCCCCAATTTTTAATGGTATGACCATGGCCGTTGACGGAAAAGGCAGGATTTTCCATGGTTGTGAAGCTTGCCGCCTCTGCTAAGCTGAAATCCAGATCGCAAAGAAGGTGGATAATGACCTCCCGATCGGCAAACTTTTCCTTATTCTTAAAGAGATGCATCCAATCCGCCATGGAGGTTACGGCATAATCGCCCGAAGAAACCGCCGAATCAATCTCAGAGACCGATTCCGCCGCTTTGATGACACCGCCGTTTTCAGGGACGGTAATGGAATCTTCTTTCATAATCTCCCCATTGAAGAAGACGATATCTCCGTCTTTGAAACCCAATTCTTCAAGGGTATAGACCTCGCCGGCATATACCACCCGATCCACGCCGTTTACGGTAAGGCAGGTGGGCACCTTCAGATCCTTATCCCCTACTACGACATATTCCCCGTCCATCACCGTAAATGCAGCGCGGCCTGCCGCCTTATTCAAAGCGGCCACTACGCGGATCTCAGCGGTTTGAGGCAATTCTTCTGCCCCTTCCATAATCCCGCTGCCGATGGCGCTCTGCTGATCGGCGGAATAGAGAGAGGATGCGCTTGCTGCATTATTCCCGATGGCTTGCCCTACCGCTTCTGCGGCAGCGCCTTCGGCCTCGCCTCTTGCAATAATCCGCCGCACAACCCCGCCATTGGAGCCGGTAATGCTGCCGATTGCGTTATTCTGCAGCGGCTCCACCTCTGCAAATACACCATGGTGATCGGAGGGGCGCAGATTATTATAATAGTCTTTTTGAATGTTAAAGGAATTAACCTCTAATTTACTGCTATCGGCAAAGATAAAATCGATGGTTCTGGTGGCCCCTTCAAAGGATGCGAACTTTTCCTCCCATGTATGCTCATGGGTTGATTGGGATTCTACTGCGTAGCGGGTATCATCTATCATGCCATCGAAGCTCTCGGCCGTAACATTATAGCCGTTTTTGCCGGGGTCTTCGTTATAATCGCCGCCCACGATAAAGAGCGCATCGGGGAACTCGGCTCGGAGTTCCTCCATTTTTTCCTTTACCACCTTTGCCCCCATTTCACGAGGCAGAGGGACATTCTCCAAATGGTCCAGATGGACGCTATAGGCCGCGATCTTTTGGCCGCTTTCATCCTCCAATAGAACCCACACGCAGGTCCGCACACAGCCCGCTCCCCAAGCCCGAGTCTGCTGAGCGCGCGGGGCATCTGGATTCTCCGAAAGCCAGAACATTCCGTTTCTCAAGCAGGTATATTTATCGTGATTAAAAGCGACCGTAACGCCCTCTTTATCATCATCTGCCCGATAATCTCCCACAAACGTATAATCTTCGGCGAGAGCGCCCTTCAAATAGCTATCCCAACCGGAAATATATTTACCGCTCATTGTCCGCCCGCTGAAGGAAACCTCTTGAAAGAGCATAATATCCGGCTGCAGATTTTGAATCCGCTGCAGCATAGAGGGGCGGCGGGAGCCGGTGGAACTATCTACATAACTGCTATTGGCTGCTAAGGCGTCATCGCCCCATTGGCAAAGATTCTGGCTGAGCACCGTAAAGGAAGGCACTTGCTGCTCCTGCACACCCCGATGGGCTACCTTCGCATCGCAGATGCAATCCTCAATTATACCGTTATTGCGGCCTGCAATGCCGCCCACAAAGGCGCTGCCTTCCACATAGCAATTTCCGCCCAGGACCACATTGCGAATGGTACCGTTATTGACCCCGAATAAGCCTTGGTATTGCCGATCCGATTCGATTTTTAAGCCATCGATCTGATAGCCGTTGCCATCGTAGGTGCCGGTGAAGGGCGCGCTCAATGTCCCGATGGGGGAGTAGGCCTGATCGGTCAGATCAATATCAGCAGTCTGGATATAGCTCCCTGCAAGATCTCCGTTTGCGAGCGCGATCAGCTCCTCCGCCGAGGAGATCTCCACCTGCCCTTCGGCGGCAGCAGGCAAGGAAAAGCCCGCACCCATGCAAAAAAGCATCCCCAAAGCAGTCAGTATTGCAATTAACCGCATTTTCTTATCAGCCATCATTTAAGCTCCCTTTTTATAAGATATTCATCTTAGATTTACATTTCATTTTAACATTTTTTCCATGAAATAAATAGGAGTAAATTTACCAAATATTTGCTTATATTTTATTGCAGAAGCAACAAAAAAGGCACAGACCGCAGAAAATAAGAGAATAAAAGAATTCTGACTTTTAACTGTCCGAAGGACAATATCACTCTTTTGGAAATATCTCACCGCCGGTGAGGTATTCCAAAAGAATATCACTGCGAAGCAATATCACTCGCCGAAAGGCGAATATAACTGAGGCGCACTTCCTTAGGAAGTGCGCCTCTTGCACAGCTCTTTTTCTAATTTATTGATTTTGCATCACATAACGAAGCAACAATGCCGCGTCTGCAGTATTAATCACTGCATCGCCGGTTACATTGGCAGCCTGCTTATCAAGATCTGCCAAAGGCAGTACGCCTGCATTTGCCCGCAGGATCAAAATCACATCAGAGAGGGCTACATTTCCATCCCGATTGACATCGCCCCATTCAGACTCCGCCAAATGAACGGTAAGGCCTTCTGTTCTCATGCCCAACGGCAGGGTGGTGGGATCATTTACATCCACGCCGCTCACAGTGGCTTGCTTCACCTCAAGCTCCACGCCATAATCGCCTGCTCTTGCAGTATTGGTAGTAGCGGTGAATTTAACGGTAGCCACTACGACATCCTCTGTAACAGGAATACCCGAACCTATCATAATCTTCAGCGCGCCTGCTTCATTTTCCCAGCTACCCAAGAAACCATGTAATTCTACATCATTCTCGGGATCATCGATGGTCATGGCCGCTGCATCATAATGCAAAATCGCTTCCATACCGCTCAAGCCGGGAGCTTGATTCTCTTTAAGAGCAATCTTGATCTCAAAGGTCTCGCCGAAGGTTACCATGGAATCACCCTCTACCTCTGCTTTAGCAAAGGCAAGCTTAGGCGTTTTTTCCGTCTTCTTATTGCCGCAACCGTTGCTGCAATCGAAGGTCATGAGACCCTCTTTCTCGGTGGTCGGCTTATCGCTTTCATTCTGATAATAGCCTTCCTTCTTGAAGCTGCAGGAACGTGCATCCCGATCTCTTCCGCACAGTTCACATTTGCCGGTATGGGTATCGGTGCCGGCCACATGGGTATATTCAAAGACGCAAGTTTCTGCTTCAAGGGTATTGCCGCATTCGCAGGTCGGAATATGCTGCAAGCGGGTAGCAGTCGGGCTATAAGTAGCACCGGTGCAATTTAAGATAAATTCCACATGGCAATCCTTGCAGGTAACCTTATGCGTATTCGTTCCGTCAATATGCGTCTTTTCAGCACCTTCAAAATCATGGACAGCTGCAGAGATCACTTCGGCATCTGCAGTAAATACCGTATCGGCATCTACCGTCATACCGTCCAGCGCCCAATCATATTCAGCGCCATTCAAGGTACTCTCGGCAGAAGCAGGCAGTTTTCCGCTTGCCTTAGTATAGAAGGAATTGATGAATTCCTTCTCGCCGGTGAATTGATCATAGAAATCGATCTTATAAACCTTACCGTAGCCTTCCATGGCTCTCAAAGGCAGATATTTGCCCGCCTCATCGGAGACATGGCGATCCAAGCGATAACCAAGCTCATACTTGATAGTCTCAACAGTATCAATGGGCGCAACGCCGGAAAGATTCGAATAGGTTTGCGACAACGCGCCGGTAGCGTTATTCACCTTTGCCACTGCGGCATCAAAATCAGCATAACATCCGGTTACTGTAATTTGCTTGTTGCCTATATCATCGGAAGATCTATACCATGCATATATAGGAGTTCCTGTTGCAGAAGCAAAAGAAGCCTTCACATCTCTAACAAAACAATTTTGGAAAGAGATCTTATTTGCGTTGGCAGTAATACCGATTACAACTCCTGCATAGGGAGAGGTATCGGCCACAGTGATCTTTCCGCCGAATACACCAACATTCTTAAGAGTGGTCCGGCCGGGAGTCTCAATGGAGCCGAGTACCAAGCCACCTGCGCCGGTATCGGTATTATTCTCGCAGTTGATTAAATCGACATTTTCAACAGTGAAATTATATTTATTCTTGATACAACCGATCAAGATACCGCAGTTATTGATGGTTGCACCGCAGCTGTTCTCCAGCTTGCTATCCTTTACAAGGCAATTTTTGATGGTAATCTCAGCATCTACATCGGCATTGGTTCTGGATACATACAGACCCATCTGGTTATGATTAGCATTGCAGTTGGTATCCAAAGTAACGTTGATCATATCAACATTCTCAACCACCACATTCCCGCCGGTATACTCGGCAAAGAGCACTGCACGGCTATAGCCGCCTTCAAAAGAGCAATCCTCAAAGGTCAGGTTCTTTACAGAGCCGCCCTGATAGGTGCCGGAGAAGATTGCTGCAGTACCGTAAGAACCAAAAGTATGCGTCCAATTATAGATCTTATGGTTCTGACCATTCAGAGCAATCTTGGAATTCTGCAGGGTGGTGAAGCCGGTGGCGCCGGTCATATCAATATCCGCGCCGAAATAGATCACAACGCCATTTCGATTAAACTTATCATGGTTTGCAGAGAGATACAGCCAATGCTCCTTGGTCCATACCGAGTAAGCCTTCCCATCGGGATAATTGCTCACCTCGGTCGTAACAGGAGAAAACTCTTTGGTATTGGCAATTTCTTCCAGATCTGCAAGGGTCTTTTGAAGCACCTCTGCATCTTGATCGGCGGTCATATTATTATTGGCAAGCAAAGATGCCACCAGCGCAGGGAATTCGGCGCCATATTGCTCAAAGCTTCTGAAGAAATCCAATAATTTCCGGATTTGAGCCGCATAGACGACCTTCATGCCTTCCTCATTCAGCGCAGCCTTTACAACCACATCAGCACCATCTCCCGAGAGCTTCAGGATATTGCCCTCGATGGTACCGGTGGAGCCGGCAGCGATTTCATAAGATTTTGCGCCGGTGATATCAAGGATGAGAGGATCATTGCCATTGACATAATAAGTAGAAAGAACCATTCCGTCTTCCGCTTGGACCTCTACCTGTACAACAGGCTTGTTGCTCTCATCTGCGAGCACGATCTTGCCCTTCTCCATGGCCCAATAAGCCATACCGCTATCATGATTCAGCCGATAAGCAAGCTTTCCGGAAGCAATGTCTTCATTTGTAATTCCGGTATAATCTACCGTTCTGCCTGCTGCAGGAGGGTTGGTATTTGCCCAGCAAGCATCGGGCCACTCTTCCGGAATCAGATAGAGATTCTGAAGATAGGAACCATTATACCAATCCACATTGCCCCAAAGGACATACTCGCCGGTGCCTTTGCCTTCTCCTTCAAAGTTATCAAAATTATATTTATTTGTGCCCTTACCGGCAGAATTCAGATTGCAATTCGCAATCACTACATTCTTGGTATAAAGCGCGCCGCCATCAGTGCGGGATGCGATCAAGGAAATATCGCCGAGCGCTTCAATATCGCAATCGATAGCCACGCTGTTTGCAACAGAGATACTGCAGCCATCTCCTTGCTTCTCCATTTTTCCGCAGAAGATGGAAACCATATCCCCTGCGCCGGTGATATCAAAGTTGCCTGCATAGCAATTTTCCACTTCGATAGCAGAAGATACGCCTTGCACATTGCCGATAAAGCCGCCGATTGCATCGCCGGGATTTTCGGTAAAGGATTTATCATTATTTTGCGCTTCAATCTTGGTATCGACAATAGAGCAACCTCTGACGGTGAAACCATCGATTCTTGCAGTCTGCGTATTTGCTACAAAGACGGAGCAACGAAGGCCGTAGGCCTTCAGCAAAGAATTTTTAACATGAACATTCTCGATTACCAAACGATCGTTGGGTACCGCATCATCCTTATGGCTGCCGTAAACAATCGCAGAATCGCTGAATGCGCCCAATTTAATGGTATCAAAAGTTACATTTTTGATGGAGCTGGTTGCAGAAGCATTAAAGAAACCGATTTTCCGGTCTTTATCTCCCTGGGGCAATTCCTTGGTCCAATTTTTGATGGTATGATTCAAGCCATCAAATTTGAAGGCTGCCTCTTTGCCGAAACCGCTGAAATCCACGCCGGTCATATCAAGATCGGCGCCCAGATAAAGGGTCTGCTCTGCTGCAAAGTTGCTTTCATTGCGCTTGGCATAGAGAAGATCTTCCACATTCATGATCACATAGCCTGGGAAATCGGGAAATTCATCTGCTTTCGTTACAGAAGGAAGATCGGTAGCTTCCACATAGCCCCATTCATTCAGCTCTTTGGTAAGGAGCTGGAGCTCTGCCAAGGTTGCGCCGGAATCATCCTTTACTGCCGCTTCGGCCTCTGCAATCTTTTCAGCAAGGCCTTCTTTATAGTATTTCAGGTCTTTTCCATTATAGCGCCTCAATGCGATTCTCAATTCAGAGCGAGCCACAACAAGGTCATTGACCTCTACCTCAAAAAGAAGATCGCCGGCATCCGAAGGAATGGTATAAACGGGGCCGGTCAACTCATTTCCATTGAGATAGAACTTTGCACCATCATCGCCATCTACAAAGAGCTGAACATCTGTGCCGCCCTCTCTATATTGGGTCTGGAAGATGGTGCCGTTGCTGCGGGATTTGAAATCCGCTCTGCGCATGGATTTTTCTTTGCTCTCTGCCTTTATCAAATTATTAGCAGAATCGATAGTCCAATAAAAATCGGTATTGCCGGAGGCCGTCTTGCTCAGCGCCCAAGCCGCCTCCCCTGCAACGTCTTCGCCCGATGCATCAAGCGAAAGATTGGCGTTGCCTTTTGCAACCACCTTCAAGGGAGCATCGCAATAAAGCTTCTCGCCGGTGGTCTTCGTACCATCGCCCAGCAGATAAACACCATTCGTGATCTCGTTGATCTGCGGCTCATTCGATCCGCTCACTTTAACCGTTTCAATCACCTTATTGCCAAGGGCTGCGATTCCCTCTAAGGTGGTGCTGCTTTCCGCTCTGCCGATCAAAGCAGCGGCTTTATTGGGCGCTTTGGCGACATCGATCGTATTGCCTATCAAAGCAATGTTGCGCAGATTGGCAGTGCCGGCCTCTACAGTACCCACAACCAAGCCGTTGCTGAATTCTTTACCGGTTTTAACAGGATAAAGGGTGTTTCCTTCAAGAAGGCAGTTGCTGATGTTATAGGTCATCGATCCGTGAATCTTCCCGACGAGGAATCCTGCATGATCCTTTCCGGCCGTCAGCTTTGAATTCTTAACAGTGATATTACTGATAGCGGCCACAGCGCTGGCGCCTGTTACTGCGTAACGGGAAAGCAGCATGCCGATCGCTTCCCACCCACCGCTGGTTAATACAGAGCATCCGTCGAAGGAGATATGATCCATGGTAAAATTGGTAGGCAAGCCGATATAACCGGCATTCGTACAACCTACAGCGTACACCAATGCAGCGCTGGTGGCACCGGCCTTAGTATGGCAATTTTCGAACTTCACATTTTTAATGAAATTCATGCCGCCGTCGGTAGTTGTACCCACAACCACATTATCGCTCACATAGAACATCGCTCTTGTACTGATGGGAGCCTCTTCGCTACCCCAATTCTTGATGGTATGGCCATGGCCATCCAAAGAGAAGGCGGGGTCGGTAAAGCCTTTGAAATCCTTTGCGACATCCTGACTAAGATCGATATCAGCGCCCAGATGGATGGTAATGTTGGGTTTTCTGAAAACCTCAAGATTATTGTAGAGATACATCCAATCATCTGTGCTGTTAATCTGATAATCATCAAGGGATGCTTCCGTGCCCGCGCCTGCATCCTGAATCGACGTATAATTAGGAGCTTCTGCTGCTGCAGGCAGGCAGAATACTGCCATCGAAGAGATTATCATACAGATTGTAGCGATCATGGAGATCATCCGTATTTTCTTTGTGAACATCTTTCATGTTCCTCCTTCGCAGATGTTATAATCATTCGAAAAGGCCATACTGACCTCAAGAGATTATTATACAAGGATATTGTATCATATAAATATAAGAAAAGAAACCACCTTATGTTGTTTTTTTAGCACTATTTGTGAATTTTTCATAATTAAAAGAGTGTGCCTGCAGGCACACTCTTTTATTGCTTTTTTGCTTAATTTATTTGCGCAGAAGCTGCTGCAATACCCAGGTTGCATCTGCAACGGTATATTGGCCATCGGATCCAAATGCACCGATCGTATCGTTCCATACATCGGCAGCTTCATGCAAGGTAATATTCTCGCCGTTGGCTTTCCGAAGTATGCGGATTACATCGGCAAGGGTTACATTCTTATCGCCATTGGCGTCGCCCCAAGCATAGGCTGCCACATCGATCAGATTGACCCCGCCATCGAAAGAAATGACCTCAACATTCATCGAGCCATTCAGAATGGCGGAAGAATCATAGGGGCTTACAGTCATTACGCTCTTGCCGGCAGGAGCATTCTTTGCCACCTTGAAGGGAAGGGTTGCAAAATCACCCATGCCTTCCTCAATATTTTCCGCCCAGATAAAGGCAATCTTCAATTCACCCGGGTCATCACCGACCACCTTAATCTCATAGCCGGTTGCAACTGTGTTTTCATCATCAAAATCAAAGATCGCAGAATCATATTCAATCTTCATGACCAAGGCGTTGCCGGGGGCGACGGGAATTCCTTTCAGATTCACCTTCACCTCTACCTGCTCACCGGCATGAACCAAAGGAGCAGAAAGGGTAACGGCTGCGCCGGTGAGTGCGGGAATCTCTCTGCTATTAAATCTTCCGCAAACACACTCTTGGCGCTCCTCACCTTTCACATCAAGGGCTGGTGCTTTTACAATTTCCCATGGACCGAAGGTACAGGAATCAAAGGTATCGCTGCCGCAACGGATGCAATAATGGCGATGCTCCAGCTTTTCATCAGCTAAGGAATAGCTATATTCGCAATTCTCAACCATACCGGAACCGCAAATACACTTAATAAGATGGCTGCCGTTATCCAATTTCTCTACCTGCGTATATTGGCATTTCTCTGTAAATTCTCTGCCGCAAGCGCAGTTTTCGGCATGGGTGCCATTCCCATGATCTGCCCATTCGCCATCATGGGTGCAAAGAACCGCTTCTTCGCCCTTCTTGCAAGCGGAGCAGAACCAGCTATGGGTGGAACCATCCTCATTCATTGTATAGGTAAGGGTGCCGGTATGTCTGCAGTCTACGGAAACAGCAATTTCCACATCGGTGCCCTGCATGGTCAGGATATGATTGAATTCGCCGCTGACCAAGGCCGATCCGCTTACAACTTCAATATCGGAAATATCGTAATTATCAACCAACACCTCAAAAGCGGCATCTCCGTTGACATATCTCTCTTCCAACGTCTCCCCGCCCAGGGTGATGGTCAGCCTGCGTACTGCATTGTCTTTATTACCGAATACCGTCATGCCTTCCTCGTTCATGGTCCAATAAACGGGAGCTAAATCGCCATGACGATAAAAATCATTGTTCATGGTATAAGCCATGAAGCCATTATCATATTTCCGCCGAGCAAAAGAATGGGTTCTGCTGCACTCTACGATCGCAGCAGAAGGATGGCTTGCATAGCCATAGATCAAGTGCGTACCGATCGAATAAGTGTTTTGATAGGGAGTGCTTGCAGCCGTGGTCTGGCTCTGATAGCTGCCGCCCTGGCCGATGGCTGTATTATAGCCGGCAGAAGAGCCGGAAGCCAGCAGGTTATAGCAATTATAGAACCGACCGCCGCCGTTGGAAGCATAGGCGTTCAGGCCATGAACATACTCTTCATTACCGGATACGACACCGATATTATAGCAACCATAAAGAATACCTGCACCGCGGCCCACAATACCGCCGATACGGGATCTTGCGCCCTTATTGCTTGCATTGACCGTAAGACCGTTCCAGCAATTTGCAATCAAAGAGCCGCTATCGGCAACGCCCGCAAAAGCACCGATACCCTGATCCTGAGAGCAAACGTCTTTGATGTTAACCGTTCCGCTGGCAAGACCAATATTCTGAATGACACCGGTGCCTAAGTGGGCCACCAAGCCAAAGCTATTATCGAAAACGGTAGTGCCGCTTTCTGTTGAGCCGAAGCCGTTGGGGTCTGTTTGGGTTATATTAAAGTTATAGAAATTATAACCATGGCCATCTACCAGACCGTTGAAGGTAGCGCCGTAAGCCAAGGGCCATACAGCCTCATTTTCCATATCAATGTCCCCGGCCAGATGCAGCCGCAAAGCAGCAACATCCCGAGGCACCATCTCAGTGGCATAAATCCAATCTTCCTTGCTGCTGATCAGCCAATCGGTGAAATGATAATCTGCCAATTCTTTATAGCGGGAAATGGAAGGCAGATAGGGATATTCTGCAGAAAGTTTGCCGTTGCCGATCGCCTCTTTTACAATGTTGAAGGCGGCAACTGCCTCATAAATCGCAACGCACTTTTCATCATCACTCGCTACATTTTGAATCTTTACCAATGCATTGCGCAAATTCTCAATGCTTTCGCCGCCTGCTTCTCCGAAGGTATCCACCAAATCCTCCGCCTCGCCCAGATGGGAAGGATCGGGGCTCACCATGGAGTAGTTTACAGTGGTATAATCTTTATCCAAGACAACAACATCGGGAGTTTCGTTATCCAGCTCATATCCCGGCAATTTGGGCAACTCGCTCAGCTGATAAGAATCATTTTTATAGCGATAGAGGCGTTCGGGGGCACCATAAATCTCCCGCCCTCTGCCGAGGCCGGAAAAATCGTCCACATATCTTTGAAGCAGAAGCACAACCGGCTTCTCGCTCTCATCAAAGGAACGGGTCAATTTCGTCTTACCGTTCTTTCCGATGGTCCAGAATGCACCGTCATCCTCGCCCAGTTTCTGAGCGCTTTCGTTCATCTGATGAGCAATTTCGATCTTATGGAAATCCTCAGAGGGAATGCGAAGCTGAAGCTCATCCTTTACCATCGGATTGTTTGCCTCGGTATTCGCCACTTTGCTTCCCTCGGGCGCAATCCAGAATACATTTTCATACTTTGAGGCGGTTACAGTTGCATTGGAAGAGCCAATTGCGCGCGCCACATAAAAAGCGTCATCGTGAACATAGGTTGCGGTCGCTTCACACCAGCTGTTCTTTATGGTCAAGGTATTGCCCCAATGGCGGCCGACCAAGCCGGCATTATTATTGTCGTTTGCGGCAGATTTGGCCATAATCCAAATCTTACCGGTAGCCGTTACATCATGGAGATACGTGCTGCCGCTCACACGCTCAACCACCAAGGAGGGATAGGTATATCCCCCGGTGGCTACTGCTTTATAATATTGATCATAGCAGGCCTCTGCATTCTCCAAAGAGAGGTTTTTCAAAGAGCCGCCGTTGATCTCGCAGATCAATCCGCCCATGGCATTGGCTTCGACGGCAGGAAGATAGGCATAGCTCTTCCAGTTATATAGGGTGTGGTTCTTACCGTCGATATTATAATCTACAATGGTATTGGCGCCGATAGGCACATAATAATCAACGTCGATAAGAGTGAGGTCATTCATATCCACATTATCGATAAATTGAACTTCCGCTACGCCGAAATTGCTGCTGAGGGCATTGAAGGAAGAAAAGAGCCCAAAGATAAAGAGATCATCCGCGCTTGCAATTTCCAAAGCCTCGCCGCTGAAATTCAGCACGCCGTTTTTACGGGCAGCTGCGGAAATCCGGCCAAAAAGGGCATTTTCCTTTGCCCAATCATTGCCCACTACATTCTTTGCATCGGCAGCAGGCAGCCGCTTGGCTACTACTGCATCATCCTTGATATAAGTCAATACGGGATAGCCGGCTTCGGAATATTCATATGCCACGCTATACCCATCGGTTTGAGGATCGGAGGAAATATCTTTATTCAGCTTTTTATGGAGCTCGGAGAATTCTTCAGCAGTAAAGGAGGTAGCGCCGTCGAATGCATTTTCTGCCACAGGGCCGTCTTTCAATGCCCCATCCTTTTCCCAGCCGGGCTTGCCGATGGTATCAAGGTAGAAGTTGTTGGCACTGGTTTTGGGGATCGCCACTGCTTCCTCTTCGTCGGTCTCTTCATCTGCTTTGATCTGAACCCGCAAAATTGCGCCGAAATAATCGGCAGAGGAGGAATCAAGGCCTTTGAAGCCATCGATCAAAGTACCCGCACTGTAGCTATTGGCAATCTGAAGGGTGCACTCTTCTTCCTGATCACCGCGCACCAGACCAACCAAACCTGCCGCGGCATTTTTATAGTTATAAACCAGCCCCAGATTGTAGCAATTGGTAAGAGTAGCCTTTCCGTCCAGCACAGTGCCGACCAAGCCGCCTGCTGCATCTCCGCCGCCACCGATGACCGTGGCTGCATTCCAGCAGTTGATCAGCTTGGTATCGCCATGGGCAAGGCCTACAACCGAGCCGGTGCGATCTGCGCCTACAATAAGACCGCTTGCAATACCTACATTCTTGATGGTGGCATTATAGCAGTTGCCGAAAAGGCCTACGCCATAGGAAGAACCAAGATACATGTAAAGATTTGTGAAAACAAACCCATTCCCGTCGAATGTACCGCGGAAGGTATAAAAATCTTCATTGTATGTCAGCGCAGCATTTGCAGCACTATCAATGTCGTTGAGAGAAACGGCGCCGATTCCTGCAAAGGGCGTGCCGCTCATATCAATATCTTTGGCCATGGTGAAGGAGTAGCCTTCCATTTTGGTTTTTCTGGCCACCTGCTTCGCGATAATATCCATCCCTTTACGGTCGGTTACTTTATACGCTTTGATACTGCCCTTAAAACCGTCCCCGATATCAGGCAACGCCGATACATCGACAAGGCCTTTTTCGGGCACGATCTCATCATAGTTGCTTTCTGCGGCTGCAGGCAGGCAGAAGCTTGCCATCAGCGAAAGAAGCATACATACAATGGCGATAGCGGAAATCACCCGCGTCTTCTTTGTGAACATATTTGCTGTTCCTCCTTTATAACTTGCCCCACCAAATAAGGGCATAAAACCCTAATAGATATAATGAGACTATTATTCGATGATATTGTAACACACCAAGAAAAGAAAATAAACCACCTTATGTTGTTTTTTTAGCACTATTTGTGAAATCTTTCTATTTATAATAAAAGAATTCCCCGCCGCTCTTTGAGCGGCGGGGAATGAAATCATTTAGAGAAAATATATTCCGTTACAGACTTAAATTCCGCTCCCGCTTTTAAGGTTGCGGAAGGGAAAGCGGGATGATTGGGAGAATCGGGATAGAATTGAGTCTCCAGGCAAACACCGGAATGTTTGCCGATGGGCGCATTTTTCCCTGCGCGATCGCCGGTGCAATTACCGGTATAGATCTGCACACCGGGCAGATCGGTGCGGCAGGTCATGGAGATGCCGGTATCAGGGGAGGTAAGGACCACCGCTTCCCGAAGTCCTTCGCCGTCCACGCAAAAATTATGATCATAGCCCGCACCCTTGGCCAGCTGCTCATCGGCAGCATCGATATCCTTGCCGATGGGCTTTGCCATGCGAAAATCAAAGGGTGTGCCCTCCACGGACCGCAGCTCGCCGAAGGGGATCAGCAGATCATCCATGGGCGTAAACGCGGAGGCATTGACCTTCATCAAATGATTTAAGATGGGGGCGCCGGTCTCGCCGTTGAGATTGAAATAGCAATGATTGGTAGGATTAAAGACCGTATCCCGATCGCTCTTGGCTTCATAGGTCAGCCGCAGGGTATCCTCCTCTACCGTAAAGATCACCGCAATCTCCATATTGCCGGGATAGCCCTCTTCTCCATGGGCCAATGTATTAGTCATGCGAAGGGCATTCTTCCCTGCCGCTTCTGCCTTCCAGATCTTATGAGAGAGGCCGATCCTGCCGCCGTGAAGATGGCCTCTGCCCTCTTCATTACAGCCCACATCATATTCCACCCCGTTTAAGGTGAATTTACCGCCTGCGATTCGATTGGCATAGCGGCCGACCGTAGCGCCAAGATAGCCATCATTGGTCTCATATTCCTCTAAAGTATTATAGCCAAGCGCTACATCAACACCCTTATAGCGGATGGATTGAAGGGTGGCGCCGAAGGTCAGCACCGTAACGCTCAGATCCCCGTTGGTAATGGTATAGGCCTCTGCGCTGCCGAAAATTCTCTTTTCAATGCTCATTTTTCTTTTCTCCTTTTTATTCCAATGCCCAATCAATGGGCTTATTCAAAAATTCATTGGCCGCCTTAAAATGCCCGCAGCCGAAAAAGCCATTGTAGGCCGATAGGGGGCTGGGGTGTGCCGCCTCTAAAATCAGATGGCGGGGATTTTGAATCAGCGCCTTCTTTGCTCTGGCATGGCTGCCCCAAAGGAAAAATACGATTGGCTCGGGGCGGCAATCCAAAAGCTCTATGATCCGATCGGTCAGATTTTCCCAG
Organism: Clostridia bacterium; assembly: GCA_017436525.1. Taxonomy (GTDB): domain Bacteria; phylum Bacillota; class Clostridia; order Oscillospirales; family QAKW01; genus QAKW01. The sequence continues at coordinate 25,777 of JAFSCX010000045.1, forward strand.
CCCTTTCCCCGATGGGAGGCGGGAGCCCCCGCCCGCACGGTAAGCACCGTGTTGAGAAGAAGCACCCCTTCCTCGGCCCATTTGGCAAGATAGCCATGGGAGGGAGGCTTGATTCCAAGCTCCGCTTCCAATTCTTTATAAATATTTTTCAGAGAGGGAGGCGGCTCGACCCCTTTTTGCACTGAAAAGCACATCCCATGGGCCTGATTGGGGCCATGATAAGGGTCCTGCCCCAAAATCACCGCCTTCACCTTTTCATAAGGGGTAGCCTTCAGCGCATTAAAGATCTCGCCCATGGGCGGATAGACCACATTGGTTTGATATTCTCTTTTCAGAAATTCTCTCAGCTGCAGATAATAATCCGCCGAAAATTGATCGGCAAGAAGCGCATCCCAGCTATTCCCCAGCGAGACCATCAAGCCACCTCCTCATTTAATCGCACATATATTATGCAAACGATATACCCGATCACCGTCCACCCCGCAAGGAGATTCCAAGCGGTAAGCCCTTTTCGCTTCTTCATGCGTTTGCGATGGGCAAAAAAGGCGGGGAGCGTATAAAGCGGCATCAGCGCCGCAAGGCCGAAAATAAAAGTGGCATAGCCAAACGGAGGGCTCATCCCTTCCAGGCCGGTATTGAGGCTGAAAAAGCTGACCACCAGCGCCATGCCGCCTGTGGCGATCGCGAAGGCCCAAAGAATCTTCCAAAAGCTGCAGATGGGATTTTCTTTTGCCTTTAATTTTTCCATACACGCGCCTCCTCCGAACTTTTACCCTCATTGTAACACACTATTTACAAAAATTCCATTGAAATTTCCATAAAAGGGCATATAATAGAGATAGAATGACATTGGAGGTGTTGAACAATTGAATAAAAAAGCTCTGGTTGTCATCAACCCTTATGCAGGGATGAAAAAATCCAAAAAGAATTTATTTGAAATTGTAGATCGCCTGAGCAAGGCGGGCTTTTCCATCACCACCCAAACCACTACCGCCCCGAAAGACGGGACCCGCATGATTCGGGAGCTGGGAGCCGAGCAGGATCTTATTATTTGCTGCGGGGGCGACGGCACCCTCAACGAGGTTATCAACGGGGTTACCGAGGCAGGAATTTCTTGCCCCATCGGCTATGTGCCCGCAGGCACCACCAACGATTTTGCCCGCACCTTAAAGCTTCCCAAGCGGGCCGATCGCTGCATGGATTGGATTCTCAACGGCTACCCCCACGATTGCGATATCGGCTCCTTCAACGGCCGCAATTTTACCTATATTGCCTCTCTGGGCGCCTTTACCAAAGTCTCCTATTCCACACCCCAGAAGCTGAAAAACATATTAGGGCATACCGCCTATCTTCTGGAGGGAGTAAAAGAGGTAACCTCCCTCTCCCCTTTTCGCGCAGAAATTGCGGTAAACGGCCAGACCTATGAAGGAGATTTTCTCTTCGGCTCCATCTCCAATTCCACCTCCATCGGCGGGCTTTTCCGCTTAAACGGATTGGAAGTGCGGCTGGACGACGGAGAATTTGAGCTTTTCTTTATTCGCAACCCCAAAAGCCCCATCGATCTCAACCGCACCGTTCAGGCCATGGTCAAGGGCCGCTACGACCCCGCCTATATTATCTTCACCCACTGCCAAGAGGTCTCCATCCGCACCGAAAAGCCAATGCAATGGACCTTGGACGGTGAATCCGGCGGGCTGCAGACAGAGGTGCAGATCAAGGTGCAGCCCGATACCATCAAACTACTTTATTGATTTTTTCAAAAATAGTTTCCGCTGTCCTGTTTTTAGGACAGCGGTTTTCTTATAATGAACTCATCAAGAAAAGAAAAGGAGATGAGTTCTGTGAATATTTTATGGTATCTTTTGGTTTGGGTGTTGTTTTTTGCCTGCGGGTTTGCCATCCATCAAGGCAAGGAAAATCGGCAGCTTCGCAAGGCTCTTGCAACCCCCTGCAAGGAAGAGCAAATTCCCCGCCGATTCCGTTCAATTACCGTATAATCAGAAAGCCTGCTTTTATCAATGCATGATAATAGCAGGCTTTTTATTGGTTGCCGCCGCAATCGGCATTTCTCATTTCTTCACCGTGCATTTTGCCATCACTGCAAAATGATCGGAGATGATCACACCATCGGGCTGATCCGTAAGCACCGAATAATAGGATGGCAAAATCTTCTCGGGAGTCAAAAAGACATAATCGATCACCGCACTTCCCGCTTCACCGGTGAAACCATTAAAGGTGCCGGTGGTTTCCCCAAAGGAATCTGCCAGAAGGAAGGAATCCACCAAAAGATCCTCGGCGGTGGTGTTGATATAGCCGCCGCTGCCCACATCGCAATTAATATCCCCCGTAAGAAAGACCGCCTTGCCCATCAGATTCTCCTTGATATAGCGATAAATCTGCGCGCCGGCATTTTCTTGGCTTTTGAAGGTTAGGCCGTAATGGGTATTGAGATGGGTGAAGTTTACCCCTGTCTTTTTATCCTTGAAATCGCAGCGGGTTACAATGCGGGCGAATTCATCATCCCAGGATTTTGATTCCTCATGGGGCGTATCGGAAAGCCAAAAATACTCTTCATAAAGCAGCTCCAGCCGATCGGCATTATAAATAATACCCGTGGCCTCTTGAGAAGCGCTGCTGCGGTATTGCATCGCAATCTCATAGGAGCTCTCTTCATAAAAGGGCTCCATCATCAAATGCCAGCCGGGGGTATATTCCTGCACTCCCATTACATCCGGCTGATATTTTTCAATTAAGGCAATCAGCCCCTCCGAGCGGTAAAGCACATCCGGATCGGAAGAGTCGCCGCTTTGCCGCACATTCTGGGTAATGATGGTGATCTCTGCCTCTTTTTTTGCACAGCTGCAGCTGCAAAGCAGCAAAACAGCTGCCGACAACAATATAAAATATTTCTTCATAGTTCCTCTCTAAAATAGCGGTGCGGGATCTCCCGCACCGCTATTAAAAGTATATTATTTAAGAAGGGATTACCACCTTGGCATGAATACCAAAGTGATCGGAAACATAATCATCTTCCACATTATAAGCCGAGCCGAATTTCTTCTGCAATACTTCATAATGCAAAGGATAGAGGCCGGTGGAATCATAAGAGATCATGACAAAATCGATGATACCTTTTTGATTAATGTATTCGCCATTCTCATCAAAAGCATCAGCAGGTGTTTTATAACCGCTGCTGGTGGAGTGCTCATCATAGCCGAGATTGAGCTCAAAGTTCAGATCGCCGACCAAGCCCTCTGTCACCAAGGCGTTATACTCAGGGCTTGAAATATTCATATTATAGTCGCCGACAACAATGATCGGAAGCTTGCGGTTGTTGCTGATTCTCTCCAATTCACTATTCATGACAGCGGCGCTCTTTTCTCTGGCCTTATTATCCAAAGAATAGTGCACGCTTGCAAAGACAAACTGCTTACCGGTCTCATTATTCTTCAGCTTCACCCAGTTGCAGATACGATGCTGATCGGTCTGCCCTGCAAAAATACTTACCGAATTGGGGGTATCGCCCAGCCAGAAATGCCCTGCATCCAGCTTGGTGAAGCGATCCTTCTTCCAGAAAACAGGCTCGCACTCATCGCCTGCACCACCGCCGGTCTCGGTTCCGCTCTCACGGAAGCAATGATAGTAATCATACTGATCCTTATAATCCTCTTTCAGGAACTCAAGCCACTTGGGAGTAACCTCCTGGAAGCCCATGACATCGGGATCAAGAGAATCCACCTGATGCTTCAGCCGCAAGTGGCGGTTCTCCAAGGTGGTGCCGGGATGGGTGCCGGCATCGCTGATGCAGCGAACGTTCTGATCCAGAATGGTGATGATATCGGCATCGGTATACTTTGGAATCCCGCTATCCTCGTCCCAAATATCTTCATCTTCATCATTATCGTCGGGAATATCTTGATCATTCCCATTATCAATATTCTCGTTGTCATCCGGATCTTCGCTGTTATCATTGGAATTGCTGCCGTTAATATCATTATCATTGCCGGTACCACCTTCATTGGTTACATAGATGGTATCGCCGGGGATGGTAACAATATCGATAATAGGATCGCCGGTATAAGGCACATTCTGCACCTCATCCTTTCCCTCTACCGATACAGCCCCGTAAGATCCGGCAAGATCCTCATAGGTGCGGCCGCCGGCGCAGGATGCAAGCATTGTAACGCTCATCATCATGACCACCAGCAACGCAATCCATTTATTGCTCTTCTTCATAATCTGCCTCCTTCCCCCTTGATAGGGGAAATTCCTTCTTGAGATAGTTTTAGATAATAGTATTATAGCATGCTTCTGTCTACGATTGGATAACGTCATGTTGTTTTTATTTAACACAATGTTGCTAAAACCTCGTTTTTATACTTTTTTAATGCAATCCTTTTTTATTTCGTGTATAATAAAGAAAACGACGAATTCGGAGGAAACAATGAACAAACGAGAAAGCGGCGTCTTGCTGCATCTTTCATCCTTACACGGCCCCTACGGCACCGGCTGCTTTGGAAAAGAAGCCCGCGCTTTTATTGATTTTCTGCATCAGGCAGGCTTTAAGGTCTGGCAGGTGCTTCCTTTCTCTCTCCCCGATGAGGGCGGCTCTCCCTATAAAAGCGTAAGTGCCTTTGCGGGCAACCCTTATTTCATTGATCCGGAGCAGCTTTTCGAGCAGCAGCTCATTACGGAGGAAGAGCTGAAAAGCTGCCGCGGGACCCAGCCTTATACCGTCGATTTCCCTTGGCTGCACGCCCAGCGAACGGCCCTTTTCCATCGCGCCTATTTAAGGTGCTCCCAAGAGCTGCTGGCTCAGGTCGATCAATTTGCTTCGGAGCAGCCTTGGGCGGAGGATTTCGCCCTTTATACCGCATTGCAGCAAAAGAGCGGCAAGGATTGGTACGATTGGGAGCCGGCGCTGAAAAACCGAGAGCCGGAGGCCCTTGCAAAAGCAAAAAGTGAATTGCGCGCAGAAATGCAAGAGATTCTCTTCATTCAATATCTCTTTTTCAGCCAATGGGCTGCTCTTAGGGCCTATGCCAATGAGCGGGGCATCCAAATCATCGGCGATATGCCCATCTATGTATCCTTGGAAAGCGCCGATGTATGGAGCAATCGGCGTCTTTTTCAGCTGGATGATGAGGGGCAGCCTCGCAGCGTAGCAGGAGTGCCGCCCGATTTCTTCAGCGAGGACGGCCAGAGATGGGGGAATCCGCTCTATGATTGGGATAAAATGGAGCAGGAGGATTTTCTTTGGTGGCGCAGGCGTATCCGCTCTGCCCTCACCCTCTATGATCGGGTAAGAATCGACCATTTTCGCGGTCTTTCCGCTTATTGGGCAGTCCCCGCTAAAGCCGAGACTGCCAAAGAAGGGCATTGGATTCAAGGCCCCGGTATGAAACTGCTGGAGCGGCTTTTCAAGGAATTTTCACCCGATGCTCTGATCGCCGAGGATTTAGGGGTCCGCGATAAGGAGCTGGAAACCCTGCTCAAGGAAAGCGGCTTGCCGGGGATGCGGGTCTTTCAGTTTGCTTTTCCCTCCCAAGACGGCGGCCTGCATTTGCCCCATAATTACCCCGAAAACACCCTTTGCTATACCGGCACCCACGATAATAATACCCTCCTTGCCTACCTTTGGGAGCTGCCCCCTGAGCAGCGAAGAGAAGCCTTGGAATATTGCGGTTTTTTGGGAGAAGATTGGCAGAGCGGCGGAGCGGAAAATGCCGCTATTCGCGCTATTTTACGCTGCCTTTGGTGCTCGGCCGCACGAACGGTCGTTGTACCGGTGCAGGATCTTCTCGGCTATGGGGGCGATACCAAAATGAACCGGCCGGGCGTGGCGGAGGGCAACTGGCAATTCCGCCTTACCTCCATCGGTTTTTCTCAATTAAATCCCGCCACCTATCGAAAATTAAACCGTATATACGAGCGATAAATAAGAAGAGCTGTGAAAAAACTCACAGCTCTTTTTGTGTCTTATTTAATTGAATACTGTATTTTGAGATGGCAAAGGATTTGTTACAGATTTGCACCTGCTTTTTGCTCTTCGCCTGACGACGCCTCCACGCCGAAGGAACTTCCGCCGAATCTTTCGATGATTCCTTTCCTCGTCGCCTGCGGTCGATTTTGCAGGTCGGGCGCTTGACTTTATCCTTTCTTTTCCTCCATTGCCCAAAAGTATAACATTTTAACCCGATTTTGTCAATACCGCTTCTGAAAAACTTTATAAGAAAGAAGCCTTGGGTGCAGAAAAAGCGCCCAAGGCTTCTTCAAATTAAAAAAATCCGTTGTAAACCATTTTACCGATGCAAAGAGCGGCAAAAGCCCAAATCCAAGGGCTCATCAAAGGATCTCCATAGGCCAAAGAGCGGGTAGATCGCTTGGCGATCTTGCCCTTGCCCAAGCGTTGCTCCACAACCGTCTCCAGCATTTTCAAGGTGAAAATCAAAATCAAAAAGCAGACCACAACCGTGATAATCATGAAAAGGCGGTCCTGCAAAATATAGCGCACATAATCCTGATTTTTGGCAATATACAGCGCCACACCATTATTGATGGCATGGGCAAGCACCGCCGGCCATACACTCTTGAAAATCAAGGTCAATACGCCGTAGCAGACTCCCGCCACGAATAAAGAGGGAATATGCATGGGATTGGTATGGAAGAGGGCAAAGATCATCGCTGTCAGCAACACCCCTACTGTCGGCCCGTATTTTTCATACTCCCCTTGAGTCAGCCCCCGCAGCAAAAGCTCCTCCGATAGGGCAGGGAGCAGCACCGAGGTGAAGAAAAGAGCCGCCGCACTTTTTCCGCTCAAATCCACAATGGAATTTTCAAAAGATACATGAAAGACCGCCTTAAAAAGCGCATTGGTCCCCAAATTAATCAAGCTGCAGATCAAGCAGACGGAAAGGCCGAAAAGCAGGATAAACAGCCAATATTTCGGATGAACCATCTTTAATCGCAGGGCATGGCGCAGCTTATAGCGATGGGTTTTGGAATAGATCACCATCGGCAAAATATAGATCAATATGTAGATCAGCACCGTAAGCCCTGCGCCCATCTTCGGCAGCCATTGGCTTACAATGCTGAGCCCCAAAAGCATACCAAGGATCACCACCAGCAGGGCGGAAATTTCCTTGGAAACATCTCTTCTGCTCATAGCATTACAATCCCCCGCCGCAGCTCCTCTGCCTTCTCGCGGCCCGCAAGGCGCGCCACCAAGGCAAGGGAAAATTCAAGGGCAGTCCCTGCCCCGCGGGAGGTGATAAAGGGGCCATCCTCCACGACAGCGTCCATGGAATGAGCGCAGCCCAAAAGCGGCTCCATACCGGGATAGCAGGTCGCCACTCTTCCTTCCAGCAGCCCCAACCCGCCAAGGACAGAAGGTGCGCCGCAAATGGCCGCAATATCCAGCCCTTCGGCGACCGCTTTTTTCAAAAGGGCTGCCACCCGCTCATCCTTGCCTAAATTTTCATAGCCGGGATAGCCGCCGGGCAGAATCACCATCTTCATTTTTTCTTCTTCTAATTCTTCAAAAAGAAGATCGGCCACCACCGAAACACCTCGGGCGCCGGTTACGACGCGCTCTTTTTCTATGGAGACGGTAACCGTCTCTATCCCTGCGCGGCGCAGAAGATCCACAGGCGCCAGCGCCTCCACCTCTTCAAAGCCTTCCGCCAAAAGGGTATATACAATGGTTCTCATTTCATTACCTCCGCGGTATATTTCATCAATAACTCCATAGGGCGATAGCTAAGCTTTGCCTTCCGCAAGCCTTCATCCCCCGTATCGTCCTCCCGATTGATCCATCGAATTGCGGGATCCAGCCGCTTTACCAGCTCTCGATTGACCATTGGATAAGCGCCCCGAAGATCTGCATTGGCCTTTTCCACATGGACGCAAAAGCCCTCTTTTCCCATCGGCTCGCCATAAGAAAAAGCGCAGGGAGCGCCATCGGCATAAAGGATGATTCCGAAAAATCCAAGCTCCTTAAAATGGCGAAGCCCTCTCCGCACAGCGCACCCTTCCCGCATCAAAGAAGACTCTGCGCCGCAATCGTTTTCGGCGCACCACCAATCATTGAAGCGGGCGGCATCCTCCAAGGTCCCATCATCCAGGAGCTTGACCTCCCAGCGGCAGTTATTTTCAAAGAAATTAATATGATTGCGCTTGGCGGCAAGCTTTTTCCCCTTTAGGGTTTCCAGCGCTTTTCGATCGTAAATATAATCGGCGCCCGCTCTTCGCTCCTTGAAGGAAAAGCGCCCCTCAAACTGCTCTTCCAGCCATTTTTTATAAGGCTCATCAATACCGATCAGCCGCTCCGCTCCCTCTGCCAAAAGCCCTTCGATCAACTCTTTTCGCTGAGGGCCTTGGGGCGCGGCGATCATGCCGTGCCATTTTGATACAAAGGTATTTTTATAGATTGCAAGCTGCGCATCGGCAACTTTTGCCCAGCAAAAGATATTGCCGAAGGTCTGATCACACATCCTGACCCCTTGCTCCGCTACAATGCGATCTACCGCCTCTTTTTGAGAGAGGCTCGGCTGCTCAAAATTCAAGATCATGGTATACCTCTCTGATCTGCTTCAAAATGATCTCAAAATTCTCCTCTTTGCTTCTGGGGACCTGCTGCTCATCATACATCGGCACCATCCGCCAGCCCAACTTTTCTGCCACATAAAGGGCGCAGCGCCGGCTTTGCTTGAGATAATCCACATCCAGCTCATGAATATCCTTTTTGGAAAGATCTCCCCGATACCGCCGCTCGATCAGCCGCTGAGAAATCTCCGGCAGCATATCCAGATAGATCACTCCGTCGGGGCGGGGCAGCTCCAGCTTATGATATTCAAAATCCGAAAGCCACTCGATAAAGGAATCCCATTCCTCTTGGGGCAGCTTGCTCATTTGATGGACAATATTGGAGGTGGTATAGCGATCCGCCACCAAAATCACGCCCTCATCATAGGGCTTTTGATATTTGGTGCGAAAGCCTGCGAACCGATCGGCGGCAAAAAACATGGAGGCCGCATAGGCATTTACATCCGAAGCATGCGCACCGAAGTCTCCCTTCAAATACATCTGCAAAAGAGCGCTGGAGGGGGATTCATAATCGGGAAAGGAGATGCGCATGGCGGGAATACCGTGGTCGTTGAGCCACTCCGTTACCCGCTTGGAATGGGTCCCCTTCCCGCTTCCGTCCAATCCGTCTATTACAATCAATCTACCCATATTATTCACCTAAAAAACGCGCTTTCATTTCTTTTGCTTTGCCGCAGGTCATCTTCCCCTCGGGGCAGCCGCCCTTTACGCAAGGCGGACCTGCATAACGGAATACCGTGGGGCAAATCTCCTTCACCAATTCCAGCATTTGAGTGGCCAGCTCCCGAATCTCCCATTGAGCGCGGCTGCAGCAGCGCAGACGGAAGAAATTCAGCAGGCTTCTTGCATTCATGGTTACCATCATTTTGGTGGTGCAGCCATTGGGCAGGACAAAGCGGGCATCCTCAATGGCTTTCTTTTTATCGGCAGTTGCCCCTTCCGTACCCTCCATCAGCAGATCAGTCAGGGCCGTATAGCGGCGGGAGAGCTCTTCCATCGTCTCTATGTAGAGCGCCTTTGCCTGCTCATTGGCTTCAATGGCGGGAGGGAGAATGAAATCAAAGCCATCCTCCGCCACATAGCGCTGGCTCTGCACGCTGAAGGAGGCAATCCGATGGCGGGTAATCTGCGCCAGCAAAGCGCGGGATACATTTTCAATCCCGAAGGTAAAAGAGATATGCTCAATGGGGCTCTCATGGCCCAAGGAGCTGAGCATTTCCAAAAATTGCTCTGTCTTCTCAGGGGTGAGCCCGTCCATAACCGTATCAATATCCGCTCTTGCGTAGCAAAGCTTTGCGGCAGATGCGATCACCTTTTCCGCATCGGGGGTATGGCTGATCAGCCGCACTTTTAAGGTTGCCTTTTCCATCTTCTCTCTCCTCTTTCAAAAAGCGGCAGAGATCTGCCGCTTATTTATTTTTAATCTTGACTGCGCTTCTTGATACTCATCAAAAAGAAGGGCAGCTCCATCACCCGCTTTAAGCGCCATGGCTCCTTGCAGATGCGGTAAAGCCATTCCAGCCCCAAGCGAATCATCCAGCGAGGGGCACGCTTGACCGTCCCCGCAAAGACATCCAGCGAGCCGCCCAGCCCCAGCATGACCCCCACCTTCAGAAGATGGCGGTGCTCCACCATCCAGATCTCTTGGCGGGGCGCACCCAAGCAGACAAACAGCATGTCCACATTCAAAGAATTGATCTCTTCAATGATCTGAGGCTCGTCCTCCGGCTGAAAATATCCGTCCCGCAGGCCGGCCACGATCAGCTTGGGATGCTTTTTCAAAAAATTCGCCTTGGCAAGCTCTGCTACCCCCGGCTTTGCGCCCAGAAAATAGACCCTCTTGCCATCCCTCTCGCAGCGGGCGATCAGATGGGCAGCAAGCTCCACCCCCGCCACCTTTTCCTTCAGGGGCGTGCCCAATTTGCGGGAGGCAAGGACCACGCCGATCCCATCGGGGATCACATAATCCGCCTGCAGCAAGGTCTCATGGACCTTGGGATCGGTGGCATAGGCTTGCAAAATCTCCGCATTGGGGGTTACCACAATGCGGTTTTTCCGCTCGCTGAGAAAAGGATATACATCCTCTACCGCCTCGGCCATTGTTACATTTTGAATGGGAAGACCCAAAATTGATACTGTACTCATCCAAAATCTCCTATAATACTCAATCATAAAAATTATATCATTTTACAAATAATAATGCAATAAAAACTTGCAGTTTTCTTCACCCTTTGCTAAAATGGGATAAAAGGAATTTTTTGGGGAGTGTATATTTACCATGCGTCTTTTAGATACACGTCTTTCTGCAGTCCTTTCCCAGATCCCAAGGGGAAGCTGCCTTTTGGATATCGGCACCGATCATTGCAAACTGCCCGCCGAAGGGCTGCTCTCCGGCAGGCTTTCCGCCGCTTTTGCCGCCGATCTTCGGGAAGGCCCGCTGGAGGCCGCCCGCAGGCAGCTTTCTGCCGAAGGGCTTTTGGAGCAGGTGCCCCTCTTTTTATCCGACGGGCTGAAGGAAATCCCAAGGGAGGTTTTGCAAAAGGTCGATTGCGTCTGCATTGCGGGGATGGGCGGAGAGGTTATCGCCTCTATTATTGAAAATGCGCCCCTTGAGCCGCCCCTTTGGGTGCTGCAGCCCATGAGCGCCGTCTATGAATTGATGGATTATCTGAGCCAAAAGGGCTACCGCCTTTTATCGGGCGCGCTGGCGGCAGATAAAGAGAAGATCTACCGCATCTTTACTGTGTGCAAAACCGATACTCCTTATACGCCCGATTATTTTTCAATTTATCGGGGAGATCCTTTATATGAGACCCTTCTGGATAAAGAAGAGCGGCGGGTAACCCTTGCGCTGCAGGGCTTGCGAAGCGCAAAAAATCCGCCGAAAGATCGTATTTCGGAAGAAGAACGTTTATTAAAACTGATCAGAAAGGCAAGATTATGAATACCATCCATGAAATTTTAGAATATCTCAACCAAGTATGCCCCTTTGAGCTGGCCGAGGAATGGGATAATGTGGGCCTGAATGTGGGCCGAGGCAATGCAGAGGTCAAGACGGTGCTGCTGGCGCTGGATCTCTGCGAAGAGGCCATCCAAGCCGCCAAGGAGCAGGGCTGCCAATTGATTATTACCCATCATCCCCTGCTGTTCGATGGACCGCGGCAGATCAACGACAGCCATTTGGACGGCCGCCGCATTTTGGCCCTTGCCGAAAACGGAATCGCCCATATCGCCTGCCATACCAATCTGGACGCCGCCCCCGGAGGAATCAACGATTTTATCGCCTCCCTTTGCGATATGCAAGAGATTGAAGCGCTCGACGGGCTTGGAAGAATGGGCAAAATTCCCCATTCCCTTTCGGAATTGGCCACCCTCCTCAAAAAGCGCATCCCTGCCAAGACCTGCCTTGGCGTAGCGGACCATGAGCAGATCGGCAAGGCCGCCATTGTAGGCGGAAGCGGCGGCAGCATGATGGAGGCCGCTTATCGCGCAGGTTGCGATACCTTTATTACGGGAGAAGCCAAGCATCATCATGCCCTGATGGCAAGAGATCTTCATATGAATCTGCTGATGTTTGGCCATTATGAGACAGAATATCTCATTATCGAGCATCTTGCCGCCCTTTTGCAGGAGCAGTTCCCCGAACTCACCGTTCATACCCTTCCCCATCACCCTGTATTGGAGCAATTATAATTATGGCACTGGACGCATGCTTTCTAACCCATCTGACCCATCAGATCAACAGCCTTGCAAGCGGCGCGAGGGTGGAGAAGATCCACCAGCCGGGGAAGGATGAAATCCTCCTGCACCTGCGCGCACCCGGCTTTAAGAGCAAGCTGCTCTTTTGCTGCACCCCTAATTGCGCCCGCATCACCCTGACGGACAAGGATGCAGAGAATCCCGCTCAGCCGCCGCTCTTTTGCATGGTGCTCCGCAAGCATCTTACGGGCGCCAAGCTGGAGCGGGTTTATATGCCCGCTTTTGAGCGGGCGGTGTTTGTGGAATTCACCGCCAAAAATGATTTCTTCGAGCCGGTTAAAAAGCGGCTGGTATTGGAAATCTTAGGCCGCACCTCCAACCTTCTTTTATTGGAGGAAAACGGCAAGATTATTGATGCCATCCGCCATGTGGATCTCACCGTAACCACCGGCCGCCAGATGCTGCCGGGGCTTCTTTATGAGCCGATTGTCCCCCAGGATAAAAAAGCGTTTATTGAAGGGGGAGAGGAGGATCTTGAGCAGATCCTTTCTACCGACAAGCCCCTTTGGAAAGCGATCATGGATACCTATAGCGGCATCTCGCCGGTGGTGGCAAGGGAGCTTGCTTTTTCTGCCGCCGGAAAGATCGATTCTGCCGCATGCTCCCTTACCCCCAATCAAAAAAATGCCCTTGCAGAGGCACTTTGCGAGGCGGTGAGCAGCCTTTCAAAGAAGCGCTGCAGCCCCTGCGCCGTGCGGGAGAGGGCAAGCGGGAAATGGATTGATTTTTCCTTCCTTCCCCTGCGGCAATATGGAGAAAGCGGAGAGCAGATTCCCTATTCCGATCCTCTTGCGCTGATCGAAGATTATTATGAAAAAAGCGCCGAGGCCATTCGCTTTAAGCAAAAGACCCGCGATATTGAGCTTTTGCTCTCCCGCACCTGCGCCCGCATTGAGCGGACCATGGGGGTGCGGATGAAAGAGCTGGAGGAGGGCAAAAAAGCCGATCACTACCGCATCTGCGGCGAGCTTTTGCAGGCCAATCTCCATCGTGCTAAGACCGGTATGCGGGAAATTACGGTGGAAAATTATTATGATAACTGCGCCCCCTTTACCATCCCCTTGCGGCCCGATCGCTCCCCCCAGCAAAATGCGCAGCTTTATTTCAAAAAGTATAATAAGGCGAAAACCTCCTCCAAGGTAGTAGCCGAGCTGATCGCCAAGGATCGGGAGGATCTTCGCTATCTGGAGAGCGTATTCCTCTCTCTTTGCGATTGCGAAAACGGCGCAGATATCGATCAGATCCGCGAAGAGCTGATCCGCACCGGCTTTTCCAAAAATAAGCGGAAAACCACTGCGCGTTCCGGGGCGCCCTCCAAGCCCCGCCGCTTTGTTTCCTCGGGGGGATTTCCCATTTTGGTGGGCCGCAATAATATGCAAAATGATCAACTGACCGTAAAGATGAGCCGCAAGGATGATCTTTGGCTTCATACCAAGAATATCCATAGCGCCCATGTCTTGATTGTCAGCGGCGGAAGGGAGATCGACGATCAGACCATCCTGGAAGCCGCCGCCATCTGCGCCTACTACAGCAAGGGAAAAGACGCACCCAAGGTGGAGGTGGATTATTGCCCCGTCTCCCATGTAAAGAAGCCGGTAGGCTCCCGCCCCGGAATGGTGGTCTATGAGGGCCATTGGTCGGTCTTGGTGGAGCCGAAATTGCTCCTCAAGCAAGAAAACTAAACCATCAAAAAATGCGAAGAAGCATTTGCTTCTTCGCATTTTTTATGCACCATTTAAGATTTTTTCAACAAAGCGGAAGATGCGCCGTTTTCGGCGGTCTTAATTGTCCAAAAAGTCTTTGAGCTTGCGGCTTCTGCTGGGATGGCGCAGTTTCCGCAATGCCTTGGATTCGATCTGACGAATCCGCTCACGGGTTACATCAAAGACCTTGCCCACCTCTTCCAGGGTGCGCTGACGGCCGTCCCGCAAACCAAAACGCAGCTCCAGCACCTTTGCCTCTCTGGGAGTGAGGGTGTCCAACACTTCCGCAAGCTGCTCCTTGAGCATGATCTGCGAGGTAGCCTCCACAGGGGCAGGGATATCCTCATCGGGGATAAAATCGCCCAGATGGCTATCCTCCTCTTCGCCGATGGGCGTCTCCAAAGAGACAGGGTCCAAAGCAATTTTCAAAATCTCTCGGACCTTCTCCTCCGGCTGATTGATCTCTCTTGCAATCTCCTCGCTGGTGGGATCTCTTCCCAGCTCCTGCACCAGCTGGCGGGAAACCCGCATCACCCGATTGATGGTCTCCACCATATGCACGGGGATCCGGATGGTTCTTGCCTGATCGGCAATGGCACGGGTGATGGCCTGCCGAATCCACCATGTGGCGTAGGTGGAGAATTTATAGCCCTTTTCATAGTCGAATTTTTCAACCGCCTTGATCAGGCCCAGATTTCCCTCTTGGATCAGATCCAGAAAATGCATTCCGCGGCCCACATACCGCTTTGCAATCGAAACCACCAAGCGCAGGTTGGCCTCGGAAAGGCGCTGCTTGGCTCTCTGGCCTGCAGAAATCGTCTTATTGAGCGCTGCCAGCTCCTCCTCGGAGAAGCGCTCGGGAAGGGATTCCAGCATCATTTGAAGCTCTTCATCCTCAATAGGCTCGCCCTCGTCTCTCATCTTCATCAGATCCAAGGTCTTTTGCGCCTCGGTGCCGCTGAGCATCTTTTTAGCAAGCTCTACTTCTTCTTCACCGCTGAGCAAAGGCACTTTGCCGATCTCTTTCAGATAGACCTTTACAGGGTCATCCACCAGCGTATGCTCCCCTGCATCAATCTGGCTGCCCTCTTCGTCCTTGGACTCTACCTGCTCCGCAATCTGCTCCAGATCATCCATATCCTCATTGGAATCCTCGATGATCTCGATGCCCTGCTCCTCCAGCATATCATAAAGCTTTTCAATCTGCTCCGGATCAAGGCTCACCTCATCCAGAATATCCATAATCTCCCGATTGGAGAGAGAACCTTTGCTTTTCCCAAGCTCCAGCAGTTCTTTGTAAAATGATTTCTTTTCAATATTCATCCTTAATCTCCTTTTAATCGTTTCATGATTTCCTCGGGAGAAAGCGCCCCCAAATCAATCTTTTTCGCCCCTTCTTCTTTTATGATGCGGATGCAATCCTCCATCTGCGCCGCCGGCACCCCGCTCAGAATGGGGGTATTGATGAAAAAGGAAATTCTTGCCATCTCCTTATCATCGAATGCCTTGGCAAATACCGGCATGGCGGTATCGGATGCTTCTCCGTATTCATCCAAAATAAACTGATAGACCCTACGGTTGAAGGTGGTAAGAAATTCCTCGGGCCG
Source organism: Clostridia bacterium (assembly GCA_017436525.1). Taxonomy (GTDB): domain Bacteria; phylum Bacillota; class Clostridia; order Oscillospirales; family QAKW01; genus QAKW01. The sequence continues at coordinate 41,450 of JAFSCX010000045.1, forward strand.
AAGCCTTTCTTTTGCTTTTCCTGCCAAATCGGGATGCTTGCAAAGGAGCGCCATCAGCATTTCCTCGGCTTTTGCCCCGCGCAGCTCGCCTGCCCGCTCGGGATTGACCCGATCGTAGGTCCCCTTCAGCTCCTGCTCGCCGCTTTTCAGCTCCTGCCGCCTCTGCGCCGATGCCTTGCGCTTGCGGGCACGCTCCACCTCATCCCGCACAGCCTCTGAGCGGATCTCCACCTCTCTTGCCAGCTTGCTGATATAGACATCCCGCTCCACCGCGCTTGCGACTCCCGCCACCACGCCGACCGCCTTGCGAAGATATTCCACCTTCATGGCCGTATCCTTCAGATCCAAGCCTGCCTTAAGCTTGTCCAACTCAAATTCAACGGGGGTTTTGGAGCTTTTCAAGAGCATCTCGAATCGCTCTTTTCCATAGGTCTTAATAAATTCATCGGGATCCTTGGCACCGCTCATCTGCAGCACCCGCACGGGGATTCCGTTTTCTTCCAAGAAACGAATGGCCTTCTCTGTCGCCTTCAGGCCTGCAGAGTCATTATCAAAAGCCACCACAACCGTCTTGGCGTATTTGGCCAAAATCCTTGCCTGCTCCTTGGTAAAGGCGGTGCCCAAGGGCGCCACCGCCCCTTCAAAGCCTGCCTGCACCAGAGAGACCACATCCAGGTTGCCCTCGCAAAGGATCAAAAGGCCGTCCTTTTGATTTTTGGCAAGATGCAGCCCGAAGACGCAATTGCCTTTGGTATAAATATCCGTCTCGGGCGAGTTGAGGTATTTCGGCTGCCCGTCTCCTAAAATACGGCCGGAAAAAGCCACTACATTCCCCCTCAGATCAAAGACGGGGAACATCACCCGATTGCGGAATTTATCGTAAGGATGGCGGCTGCGCTCGTTTTTCGCTAAAAGCCCTGCCTCCAGCATCTCATCCCAGCTATAGCCTTCCTTTTGCAGATGATTCTTCAAAGCATCAAAGGAATCGGGGGCAAAGCCCAGCCCGAATTTCTTGATCGCTTCTATGCCGATTCCGCGGTTGGTCAGATAAGCAAGGCCTTCTTTGCCGCCCTCGCTCATGAGGGTTTTATAGAAGAAGCGGGCGGCAAGCTTATGCATCTCATACTGCCGCTCTCTTTTTTTGCGGCGGAAATTTCCGGCCCGATCTTCCTCCTCCGGCAATGCAAGCCCTGCCCGCTCGGCAAGGGAACGCACCGCCTCCAGATAATCCAAATTATTATATTTCATGGTGAAGGTGATGACATCTCCACCTGCGCCGCATCCGAAGCAATAATAAGAGGCGGTCTCTTCAAACACCGTGAAAGAAGGGGTTTTCTCTCCATGGAAGGGGCAAAGCCCCACATGGCGGGTGCCGTTTCTTTTCAGCCCCACATAAAGGCCGATTACCTCTGCGATCGGATTGCGGCCCTTCAGCTCCGCTAAAAAGCGGCTGTCGAATGCCATTTACAATTCCCATCCTTTCGGCAGGTATATTTCTTTATAAACTTTTACAACATAAGTATCGCTCATTCCGGCCAGATAATCCAAAACCGCCCGCTCTTTTCCCTCTTGCTCCATCACAGCCCCATACTCGGCGGGAACTTGCTGCGGATTTTCCATAAAATGCCGATATAGCCGTTGCATCAGGCGCTCCGCCTTGGCTTCTTCCTCTTTCGCCTTGGAGCTTGTATAAACCCGCTCAAACATAAAGGCCCGCAAAAGATCCATCGCCTCGCCCACCTCGGGATCAATCTGCACCTCGGGGCACAAAGAGACCTGATTATGATCCAAACTATGATCGACTACACCGCGGACCAGCGTATTGATCCGTTCTCCATGGCTTGCGCCCAAGACCCTTACCACCTGCTCCGGCAGGTCCTCAGGGCGGATGATTCCCCCTCGCAGAGCATCGTCGATATCATGGTTAATATAGGCAATGCGGTCGGAAAGCCGCACCACCTTTCCTTCATAGGTTTCGGGGAGTTTGGGGCCGGTATGGCAGCCCATTCCGTCCAATACCTCTACGGTCAGATTCAGCTTTTCCAGCACTCTTGCCACCCGCACACTCTGCTCATTATGAGAAAAATGCAGGCTGCTCACCTCATTGAGCGCCCGCTCGCCCGCATGGCCGAAGGGGGTATGCCCCAGATCATGGCCCATAGCGATGGCTTCTGTAAGATCCTCATTGAGCCGCAAGGCTCTTGCAATGGTGCGGGCGATTTGGGAGACCTCCAAGGTATGGGTCAGCCGCGTGCGATAATGATCGCCGCTGGGGCTTAAGAAAACCTGCGTCTTATGCTTTAAGCGGCGAAAGGCCTTAGAATGGACGATTCGATCCCGATCCCGACTGTAGCAGGTGCGCAGCGGGCAGGGCTCTTGAGGAAACTGGCGCCCCTTACTCTCGGCAGAAAGAGCCGCAAAAGGGGAAAGGTAGTCGCGCTCAAATTGTTGTTGCTGTTCACGAAAATTCATCCTTCAAGTCCTCCTATTATACTAATACAGAAAAAAAGACAAAATACCTTTATTTTTCTCCAAAAAATTTCTTGACCTTTCTCTTTGGCCCTTCTATAATACTAAAAAAGAAAGGAGATTTTCCCATGCCCGCTATCCCAATCTTCGCCCAGATCCTCAGCATCATCGCCATGACCATCGCCCTGCTTTCCTTTCAGCAAAAGACGCAAAAGAGGATTGTACTTTTCCAATTTTGCTCTTCCTTTCTCTTTGCAGTGCATTTTCTTTTATTGGGCGCCATCACCGGCGCACTCTTAAATTTCATGGCCGCAGGCCGTGCGCTGATCTATTCCAAGCGAGATCAAAAATGGGCCGCTTCCCCCTTTTGGATCCTTCTTTTTTCGATTCTGCCCTTTGGGATCTACGGCGCAAGCTTTGCCTTTTTCGGCATCGCGCCCACGCTTTCCAATCTTCTGCTGGAGCTGCTCCCCACCCTCGGCATGATCTCCACCACCATCTCCTTCCGGATGAAGCAAGCGGCGCAGGTGCGGCTGTTTTCCCTGATCAGCTCTCCCCTTTGGTTAATTTATAATATTTTTAATTTCTCCATCGGCGGGATCCTGACCGAAAGCTTTTCCTTAATTTCCATCTTGATCGGCATCCTGCGATTAGATCTTAAAAAAGAACAAAGAAAAAGCAGGTAACTTCGGTTACCTGCTTTTTTGGTGATCCATCGGAGACTCGAACTCCGGCAATGCTCGCTTCGCGCCTTGCCGAAAAAATGGCCGACTCGTTCGCCGCTAAAGCGGCAACCACTCGCCATTGGCCAAAGGGTTCGGAGTTCTTTTGATTTTCATATTAAGAAAGCAGGTAACCGAAGTTACCTGCTTTTTTGGTGATCCATCGGAGACTCGAACTCCGGCAATGCTCGCTCCGCGCCTTGCCGAAAAAATGGCCGACTCGTTCGCCGCTAAAGCGGCAACCACTCGCCATTGGCCAAAGGGTCCGGAGTTCTTTTGATTTTCATATTAAGAAAGCAGGTAACCGAAGTTACCTGCTTTTTTGGTGATCCATCGGAGACTCGAACTCCGGACCCTTTGATTAAAAGTCAAATGCTCTGCCAACTGAGCTAATGGATCATTGCTTTTGAATAATGCTTGTTTATTATACAAGGTAGTTTTTATTTTGTCAAGAAAAAAATAGAAATATTCCAAAGGGGTCATATGAATGGCCCACTTTCATTATTAAGGCAGAGAAAACAAAATGTTTTCTCTGCCTCTTTTTATTCATTATCAATGAATTCAGCAATATCCTCCAGCTTACAACCTAAAACCTTACATAGCTTATCTAAGGTTTTCGTCTCCATGTTTTCATTGGCTCTTAATCTACGGATCGTTTTACTGTCGATCCCGCATTTTTCCCGCAACCAATAGGTTGAAACTCCCTTTTGCTCCATTATCTTCCAAAGCCGATCAAATATAATCACTCTATAACCCCTCCTTGACATTTTTTATTATGGGGGTTATAATCTCAAATATTAAGGGGATATATTCCCCATATCGAGAGGTGATTATATGAAGGCCTGCACCTTTTTTGGGCATAGGGATACTCCGGAAAAAGCCGAAGCATCTTTACGCATGGCATTAATTCATTTAATTGAGCATCATAATGCTTCTCTCTTCTATGTGGGTAATCAGGGAAATTTTGATCGAATGGTCCGAAAAGTGTTAAAGCAACTGCAATTGATTTATCCCCACATTTCCTATTATGTAGTTCTTGCCTACCTGCCCTGTTCCTTCCAAGAGGGCTATGGTGATACGATTTATCCCGACGGGTTGGAGCGTATCCCGCCGAGGTTTGCCATTGATAAGCGAAACCGATGGATGCTGGATCGATGTGATTATGTAATTACTTACGTAGAATACCCTTTCGGCGGTGCCGCAAAATTCAAAGCACTTGCAGAAAAAAGAGGCAAGACGGTAATCAATCTTCCCTCCTTTTCAGCCCTACAATAGAAGAAGCTCCTTTCGGAAAAAACCGAAAGGAGCATTTTTTATGCAAAATAATTTTTAGTTGCAAGAGCAACCAGATAAGTAAGGAGGCCTGCCACTGTGGGAGAGCTGACCCACGCAATGGCGATATTCTTGAAGACCCCGAAATGGACATTCCGAACCCCCTTCACAAGCCCTGCGCCCATGACAGCGCCGACCACTGCCTGAGAGGTGGAGACGGGAATATGCATCCATTCGCCCATAATCACAATCGTCAAGGACATGGCGATAATCACCACAAATCCCTCGACCTGGCTGATTTCGGCAATGCTGCTGCCGACGGTCATCATGACCCGCTTAGAGAAGGTAAGGACCCCGATGGCAATCGCGACGCCGCCGATCAGAGCGGTGATGCGGGCATCGGTAAGAATATTGGCGGCCACGCCGGTCTTGGAAAAATATGGATCATAATAAAGAGCGGTTACATTGGCAGAACTATTCAGGCCGATACTATAAGAGGCAAACGTTCCTGCCGCCAGATAGCCGATCTTGATGATAATATCATAAGACCGCAGGGTAGTGATCCACTTTTCAAAAAACTTATCTACAATAAAGACCAAAACAAAAGAAATAACGGCGGCGCCCAAAGGATTGAGCAGCCAAGTGGAGGCGAATTTCCCGATCTGGGGCAGATTCACCGCCAGCACATTCGGGTCGCCGTAATCCGCGTGGAATAATCCCCATCCGATAATGGCACCGGTGATGGATTGATTGGCAGAGACGGGGAATTTTAAGTAGCTCATGATAAATACGGTGATTCCCGCGCAAGCAAAGATGATAAAGGCCTTCAGCGCGCTTTTCAGCCGAAGCGCATCTTCCTCGCCCGCTTCAACGGCCTCCTCCACCTCCGCAAATGAGGCGGTTACCCGATTGCTTTCGGAAAGCTCTGCAATCTTATCGATATTATTCTGCCCGCCGATAAAAGCGCCCAGGGTAACCAAGACCGCGATGATTGCAACTGCATGGCGATATTTCACCACCCGAGTCGCCACCGCAGTGCCGAAGGCATTGGCGGCATCATTGGTCCCCAAGGACCAACCCATAAAAACGCCGCCCAACAGCAATAGATATATCATGTCATCTTACGCCTTTCTTGTAATCAGCATAATCTGGATTTTATCGGCAATATTCTCGATAATATCGGAAAGATCGCAAAGGGTCTCAATAAAATAAGCCAACTGCTGCTTCTGAGCAAGATCCAAATCGGCTCTGGAATAGGCATCTTCAAAGAGTTTCAACTCGATCTTATCCACCTTGGATTCCAAATCACGGATTTCATAGAGAATACCATGATCCTTCAACATATCACCGAATTTAGAAAAAAGCTTATGAACGCTCTTCTCCAACAACTCAAACTGCTCATGGGTGATGGTTAAAATCCCTTTGATATCTTCTTTATAATCGGCAGGAAAACGAAACTGCTGCATGACCATCATCACGGCAAGGTGCTCGCATTTATTGGCCACGCTATCGCAGCTGGTGCCGATGGTAATAAGATCCTGACGGGTAGCAGGCAGGAGAGAAGGAGTCTGCCCCAAGGATTCGATCATTCTGCTCAAAGAACGGTCGGCAGCCGCCTCCATCTGCACCACGCCGCTCTCCAGCGCACGCAGAGTCTCGGGCACTGCTTCCGGAGTAGCTGCAGCACGCATAAAATTCTCAAAATTGATCAAGCAGCCCTCCACATCCTTCAGCTGCTCCATGATCAGATTGGTTACATTGCTTCTCTTAAACATATCCGCTCTCCTTTTTATGATTTTATATATTCAGTATATCTTTTGGTAAATTCTTTGTCAATTTTTCTTCATTATATGCTTCAAAAACAATCCGTAGCCCTCCGGCAAGACCATTCCATCGGCGCATCCTTCGCCGATCAGAAGCGTTCCTTGGATGGGAACGGGGGTTTTTCCGAAATTCATCAAGAGAGAAAGCGCATCGCCCCGCTCATAGCAAAGTACACCCTTTTCATGGGAAATAAAACGAAATTCCCCTGCAAAGGCTTCGCGATACTGCTTGCGAAGAGCACCCAGGCTTTTATAGAAGCCCAGCAGCTCCCCATCGCCTCCGCCCCAAGGATAGGTGCCGCGGCAATAAGGATCTCCATAGCCCTCCATTCCAAGCTCGTCTCCATAGAAAATACAAGGAATTCCCGGCAGGGTAAATTGCAGCAGCGCCGCTTTTTTCATAAGAGCGATGCCTTTTTTCCGCTGCTCTGCCGATAGATAATTATCCGCTTGGAATTCTCTGGGCGGGATCGTCTCTGCGCCCAGCCGATTGAGGATTCTCGGAATATCATGGGTGGAAAGGATATTCATCAAGCACCGCAACGCAGGCTGAGGATAGCTTTCCAAAAGCTCTGTGATGCTCTCATAAAAGGCATTCGTATCGCCCTTTTTGAGCAACGCCGCAATGGCATCCAGCCAAGGATAATTCATCACTGTATCGCATTGGCGGCCCAGCAGGAATTTACGGCGCTTGCCGTAGCTGACCTTCTCTACCGCATTTTCCCAGACCTCGCCGATAATAATGCTTTGGGGATTTTGCGCCTTGACCCGCTTGCGAAAAGCTTCCAAAAAGGCATCAGGCAGCTCATCTGCCACATCCAGCCGCCAGCCATAGGCGCCCCGCTCCATCCACAGGGCGGCGATCCCCTGCTCCCCGTTGATATAGCCCATAAAATCCGGAGCGGTCTCATCTACGCAGGGCAGGGCGGGGAACCCCCACCAGCAATCATATTTCTCGGGAAATTTTTCAAATTTATACCAATGATAAAAGGGACTTTCCTTGCTCTGATAAGCCCCCAATTCGGGATAAAGGCCTTCTTTATTAAAATAGCGGCTATTGGCGCCGGTATGAGAAAAAACCCCATCCAAGACAATGCGGATTCCCAGCTTCTTTGCCTCTTCGCAAAGGGCCGAAAAATCCTCATTTTCTCCTAAAAGGGGGTCGATCTGCTCATAATCGGCCGTACTGTAGCGGTGATTTTCCCCACTCTCAAAAATGGGATTGAGATAAATGAGATCCACCCCAAGCTCTGCAAGATAAGGGAGCTTTTCTTGGATTCCTTTGAGATTTCCGCCAAAGAAATCATTGCCCTTAAAATCGGCGCGATCTTGGGTAAAAAGAGGGCGCTCATCCCAGCGCTCATGATAGATTCTTGCCCCTTTTTCTTTTCTTTTTTGGGTATAATCGCCTTTATAAAAGCGATCGGGGAAGATCTGATACCAGATTCCTCCCGCCAACTCCTCGGGGGTATCAAAATCCTGATCATAGACCGTAAGCCGCCATTCGGGCAGCCAATCGCCGATGGTAGCCTGATGGCCGTCGGCAGTGCCGATAAAGAGCAAGCCGCCCGCCGCTGTCTCTGCTTCAAAGCGATAGAAGCAAAGGCCCGCCCTCGGAAGGGTGAAACGCCCCTCAAAGGTTTCCTCGTCCACTCGCTCTAAAAAACGCACCTCCTGCGCTCCCTCTTCATAGCGAAAGACGGCGCGAATCCGCTTGCAGCAAGGCTCTTCCTTCAGGATCAACCGCAAGGTCATCGGCTCCCCCGCCCGCAGGGCACCGAAGGGGGTTTTATATTCTGTTTTTCTGCTGTCATAATAAACCATGCTTATACCTTATTCGATTTTTTTGGTTTTGTCAAGTAGGATACCCAATCACATTTGTCGAATGTTCCAATTTATCTTATTCTAAACAAATGATTTTGGTTATTTTGAACAATTTTTTGATAAAAATTTTATGCAAATAATGGAATTTTAGAAAATACGTCAAATTTCCCTACCGATTTTATAATAAATGAGTTATACTAAAAAGTAGAAAAATATCCTTGCCGCTCATTTTTGAGGGAAGCTTGTCATAGACTGTCTCAAAAAGCGCGATGAAGATGAAATTTTAGGAGGAACATTCAAGATGAAAAACAAAGAAGCCCTCGCGATGCTTTTGGCAGGCGGGCAGGGAAGCCGTCTCTATGTCCTGACCCAAGAGACCGCAAAGCCTGCAATTCCCTTCGGGGGAAAATACCGTATTATCGACTTTCCGTTGTCCAACTGCGTCAATTCCGGAATCGATACGGTCGGTGTATTGACCCAATACCGCCCCTTGGAGCTTCATTCCTACATCGGCAACGGCCAGCCTTGGGATCTTAATCGGATGAACGGTGGGGTACATATCCTTCCCCCCTATGTCTCCGGTGCTACCGGCGAGTGGTATAAGGGGACTGCAAATGCCATCTATCAGAATATCGAATTTATTGAAAAATATGATCCCGAATATGTCGTCATCCTTTCCGGCGACCATATTTATAAAATGGACTACAATAAAATGATTGAGTTCCATAAAGAGAAAAAGGCGGATGCCACCATCGCCACCTTAAGCGTTCCCATGGAGGAGGCAAGCCGCTTTGGTATTGTCAACGCCGATGAGGACGATAAGATTTATGAATTCGAGGAGAAGCCTCCCGTACCCAAGTCCAATCGGGCCTCCATGGGGGTCTATACCTTTACCTGGAAGAAGCTGCGCCATTATCTGATCGAAGATGAAAAGACCGAAGGCAGCAGCAACGATTTCGGCAAGAATGTCCTGCCCGCCATGCTGGAGGCAGGTGAGCGGATGTTTGCTTATCCTTTTGATGGCTATTGGAAGGACGTGGGCACCATCGAAAGCCTTTGGGAGGCCAATATGGATCTGCTCAACCCCAATATCCCCTTGAATCTTTCGGATCCGGATTGGAAGATCTATGCCCGCCACGGCCATAGCCTGCTGCCCCAATATATCGGCAAGGATGTGGAGATCGGCGAATCGGCTGTTACTGAAAATTGCTCCTTGAAGGGTTGCTCTCTTTGGTATAGCGTCCTCTTCTCCGGCGTCGAAGTGGAGGAAGGCTCCAAGCTGAATTCCGCTGTCGTTATGGAAAATACCAAGATTGGTAAAAACTGCACCATTAAATATGCCATCATCGCCCCCGATGCCATCATTGAGGATGGCGCGATCATCGGCGCAGAGCCCGAAAATTATGATGGAGAATGGGGCATTGCGGTCGTCGGCTCCGGCGCGACTGTAAAAGCAGGGCAGAAGGTGCTCCCCAAAGAAATGATCAAACCCAATACTGTAAAGGAGGCGGAATAATCATGAACGCACTTGGCATTATTTTCTCCGATCACTATAGCGAAAGCGGTCTTTTCAATTCCCTGACCGCCATCCGCACCCCGGCATCCCTGCCTTATGCAGGCCGTTATCGTACCATCGATTTCACCCTCTCCGCCATGGTCAACGCCCAGATCACCAATGTGGGCATCATTGCCAAGGAAAATTACGGCTCTTTGGTAGATCATCTGGGAAGCGGCGAGGATTGGGATCTCAACCGCCGCAAAGGCGGCCTTACCATGCTCTCCCCCTTGGCCCGCCCCGATTCTCATACCATCGCCGCCCGCGGCAGATTGGATGCTTTGCGTTCCATTAAGGGATATATTGAAGATCAGCAGCAAAAATATGTAGTAATGGCCTTCGGCGGCGCAGTGGCAAATGTGGATCTGGATGAAATGCTCCGCTTCCATGAGCAATCCGGCTCTTATCTCACCATCGCTTATGCCGATATCCCCGCCAATAAAGGGGAAATGACCCTCTCCATCGATCAAGACGGCCGGATCAATGATCTTGCTTATCTTCCCGCAGAGACGGAGAAGCCCTGCCCCTGCTCCTTGAGCATTTATCTGATGAGCCGAAAGGATCTTCTGGACTTTTTGGAAGAGGCTTATAATAAGGATTATACTCATATGAATCGGGAGCTGGTCCAGAAGAATCTTTCGAATAAAAAGATCTGCGCATATCATCATAAGGAATATGCCCGCATCATCCGCACCGCAGAGGATTACTTTGCTGCAGGAATGGAGATTCTGGAGCCGGCAGTGCAGAAGGGGCTTTTCCCCAAGGACCGCCCGGTTTATACAAAGGTTAAGGACTCTGTCCCCACCTTCTATGGCTACCATGCCAAGGTGGAAAACAGCCTGATTGCCGATGGCTGCACCATTAAAGGCACGGTCAAAAATTCCATCCTCTTCCGCGGCGTAACCGTAGAAGAAGGGGCAGTGGTAGAAAACGCCATCCTGATGCAAAAGAGCAAAATCGGCGCGGATAGCAAGGTTTCATATGTCATCACCGATAAAAATGTAACCATCGGTGCAAACAACGATCTCAAGGGTACCCCCAAGGCACCTTTTGTCATCGGAAAGGATAAAGAGGTATAAAATTTATGCGAATTCTCTATGTAGCCAGTGAGGCTTCCCCCTTCATTAAGGTGGGCGGCCTTGGGGATGTGGCAGGAGCGCTTCCGAAGGCCCTCTGCCGTGCAGGGGACGATGTTCGGGTGATTCTCCCCTACTATGGCGCCATTCCTCAAAAGCTGAAGGATCTTTGCACCTATAAAATGTTTTTCTTCTTCAATAATTCTTGGAGAAGCCAATATTGCGGCATCTTTGAGGCGAATATCGACGGGGTAACCTATTATCTTTTGGATAATGAATATTATTTCAATCGCCCCGAGATCTACGGCGCTTATGACGACGGCGAGCGCTTCGCCTTCTTTTCCAGAGCCGTTTTGGAGGCTCTGCCGCTGATCGATTTTATCCCCGATATCCTCCATTGCAACGATTGGCATACCGCCTTGATCCCCGTATTGCTGGATACCCAATTCAGAGAGCGGGCAGGCTACGGCAATATCCGGACGGTTTATACCATTCATAATATTGAATTCCAAGGAAAATACGATCCCTATATTCTGGGCAATGTATTCGGCTTGGACGAGCAGGCAAAGCCCCTGCTTTTCTATGGAGATTGCTTAAATCTCATGAAAGGAGCCATTGAATGCTCCGATCGGGTAACCACCGTCTCCCCCCGTTATGCGCAGGAGATCCTCTCGCCCCCCAAATCCTGCGGGCTGGAGCATATTCTCAACGCACGCTCCTATAAGCTGCATGGCATCCTCAACGGCATCGATACCGATCTTTTCGATCCTGCCGCCGATCCCCGTATCCCCGCCAATTTCTCGGCAGAGGATATGGCCAATAAAGCAGAAAATAAGCGGGCCCTTCAGCAGGAGCTGGGCCTGCCCCAAGAAAAGGAGCTTCCCCTCTTCGGAATGGTTACCCGCCTGACCCATCAAAAGGGCTTGGATCTTTTGGTCAATAAGCTGGATTGGCTGATGAGCCAGGAGGTGCAGGTAGTAGTCTTGGGTACGGGAGATGCCCAATATGAGCAATTCCTCCAAGAGGCCGCCGCGCGGCATCCTGAGAATCTCAGGGTGATCCTCGCTTTTGATGGCGCTCTTGCCCAGCGGATCTATGCCGCCTGCGATTTCTTCCTGATGCCCAGCGAATTTGAACCCTGCGGGCTGGCCCAGATGATTGCCATGCGCTATGGCACACTGCCCATTGTCCACACGACCGGCGGCCTTGCCGATACGGTTGTGCCTTATAACCCGGAGGAAAAGAGCGGGCGGGGCATCACCTTCCAAAGCTTCAATGCGGAAGATTTCTCCAACGCCCTTTGGCGCAGCATCGAGCTTTTCCATGATCGGGAAAACTTTACTTGCGCTCGTCTGAATGCCATGGCAGGAGACTACAGTTGGGGCCCCAGCGTAGAAGCTTATCAGGCTCTTTATCGCAATATCTGAGTATAATTTCAAAAAAATAAGCACATAATAGAGGAAAAAAACATTTTTTCTATTGTGTGCTTCTTTTTTTTATGATATAATACCTTTATTGTTTTTTAATAATAATATTATTTAATTATAGGAGAAACCCATGACACAGCAAGAAATCAAAGAAAGATTACAACGGGTCGTAGCAGAAAAATTTGCTTGCGACATTGAAAACGCCACCACACGGCAGATGTATGAAAGCGTCGTAGCCTTGGTTACCAAGGAACTCGGCAAGCGCAGAAAAGATGCTTCCAAAATGATCAAGGAGCAGCAGGCCAAGCAGGTCTACTATATGTCGATGGAATTTTTGATCGGCCGCTCCTTAAAAAATAATCTCTATAATATGGGCATTGAAAAGGAGGTCCGTGAGGTTCTTCAATCCTTCAATACCGATTTGGAGGAGCTCTATGCCATGGAGCCCGATGCAGGCCTCGGCAACGGCGGTCTGGGCAGATTGGCCGCCTGCTATCTGGATTCCCTCACCGCCTGCAATTATCCTGCCGTCGGCTTTTCCATTCGCTATGAATTCGGCATCTTCAAGCAGGTCATCATCGATGGCTGGCAGATGGAATTCCCCGATAACTGGCTGGAGCTTGGCGGCGGTTGGCTGGTGCCCCGCCCCGATGAAGCGCAGGAGATTCATTTCGACGGTCAGGTCGAAGAAATCTGGAGCAAGGATGGTCTCAAGACCGTTCATAAGAATTATTATAAGGTATTGGCTGTGCCCTATGATTTGATGATCTCGGGCCATGATTCCAAGATTGTCAATAAGCTGCGTCTTTGGGGCGCCAAGAGCCTTGAGAATTTCGATATGTCCCTCTTCTCCCGCGGGGAGTACCTCAAGAGCTGTGAGGGAGATGCCAAGGCCGAGGCCATCAGCCGCGTCCTTTACCCTGCCGACGATCATGAGGAAGGCAAAAACCTTCGCCTGCGCCAGCAATATTTCTTTGTAAGCGCTTCTTTGCAGAATATCCTGCAAAGCCATATCAAAAATTATGGTTCCTTGGATTCTCTGCCCGATAAGGTCGTTATCCATATCAACGACACCCATCCCGCTCTTTGCGTACCCGAGTTGATGCGTCTTTTGATGGATGAGCATGATTATTCTTGGGATGATGCATGGGATATCACCTGCCGCACCTTGGCTTATACCAACCATACCGTTATGAGCGAGGCGCTGGAAAAATGGTCGGTGGGCCTTTTCTCCGGCAGATTGCCCCGTATCTATACCATTGTGCAAGAAATCAATCGCCGCTTCTGCGAGGCGGTCTATCGGGATCATCCCGAAAAGCGGGACGCCATCGACCGCATGGCAATTATCGGCGACGGCATGGTGCGGATGGCCAATCTTTGCGTAGCCAGCTGCTATAGCGTCAACGGCGTTTCTGCGCTCCACAGCGATATTCTCAAGGCCGATCTTTTCAAGGATTACCATGAGATTTATCCCAATAAGCTGACCAATGTTACCAATGGTATCGTTCACCGCCGCTGGCTTTGCGAATCCAACCCTTGGCTTACCGATATGCTTCGCGAGCTGATCGGCGATGGATTTATCAAGGATGGCGCTCAGCTGGAAAAGCTGCTGCAATTTAAGGACGATCCCAATGTCCTCTCCCGCCTGCCCGAGATTAAGAAACAGAATAAGCTGCGCCTTGCCGCCTATATTGAGCGGACCGCAGGCATTAAGGTCAACCCCGATTCCATTTTTGATGTGCAGGCCAAGCGCCTTCATGAGTATAAGCGCCAGCTGCTCTGCGCTCTTTATATCTATGATCTTTATCGTCAGATCAAAAAAGAGGGCAAAAAGATCTATCCCCATACCTTTATCTTCGGCGCGAAGGCCTCTGCCGGCTATGTCATGGCCAAGGAGATTATCCGCTTTATCTGCGCCCTCGGTGATATGATCAATAATGATCCCGATGTGGGCGATATGCTCAAGGTGGTCTTCCTTTCCGATTATAAGGTTTCTCTGGCAGAGATTCTGATCCCCGCCGCCGATGTGAGCGAGCAGATTTCTTTGGCAGGGAAGGAAGCAAGCGGTACCGGCAATATGAAATTCATGATCAACGGCGCGCTGACCATCGGTACCTTGGATGGCGCCAATGTGGAGATCCATCAGCAGGTAGGCGACGACAATATGTTCCTCTTCGGCCTCACCACCCCCGAGGTCAATCAATGGAAGGCCGATGGCTATTGCCCCGATCAGCTTTATCGCAATGATCCCCACTTAAGAGACCTTCTGGATTCCATTCTGAAAGAAGGAATCGGTGGAAAGAGCTTCGAATCCATTGTCCGCTATCTGATCGGCCCCGATCCCTATATGGTTCTTGCCGATTTCAAGGCCTATAGCGAGGCGCAGGCCCGTATCGAGGAAACCTATAAGGATCAAGAGCGTTGGAGCAGAATGTCCCTGACCAATATTGCAAAGGCCGGCATCTTCGCTTCCGACCGCGCCGTTACCGAATACGCCGAAAACATTTGGAATACCAAACCCATCAAATAATAAACCCACAATCCCGCAGATCCAATCTGCGGGATTGTTCTTTCCCTCTCCTTTCAAGATTTCCCAACACAATTCATTTGTGTTACCTGTCTCAGAAGAAGCTTCCAACACAATTCATTTGTGTTACCTCATTCCAAGAGAACCTCTCAACACAATTCATTTGTGTTACCCGTCTCTAAAGAGACTATCAACACAATTTATTTGTGTTACCTCATTCCAAGAGAACCTTTCAACACAATTCATTTGTGTTACCTGTCTCAAAAGAGGCTTCCAACACAATTCATTTGTGTTGCCCCATTCCAAGAAAACCTCTCAACACAATTCATTTGGGTTGAGGAAGTGAACAGTTTGTAAAATCAAGGCAAGGCGGTTGCAAAAGGCGGGAGATTATGGTAAGATAAACCTATCAACAAGAAAGGAGCCGCTATGATGGAGCAAGGTTTTCATCCCCATTTCTTTTTACCGCCGGAGCAAGATCCGATTGTGCGGAGAAGAGAAAGAAAAAATTTTTCTCGTATTTTCATTTCGCTCTGCCTCTATATCCTGCTGGCCACCTTTCTTCAAAACGCCCTCACCTACGGAGCGGCAACATTCTTTCCTGCATTTTATAAAAGCGAGGCTTTTCTTTGGGTCTCTTATATCGTGCCATCCTATCTGATCGCAATGCCCCTGATTTGGCTGATGCTCTCGGCTGTGCCGAAAAAAGTGCCGGAAAAGAAGCGTCTTTCTCCTCGGGAAGCGATTCTTTTCTTCTCCATTTCTTATGCATTTGTCTATATGGGCCAGCTTATCTCCAACTATCTTTCAAAGGTGCTGAAGCTGGTTAAGGGCAATGAAATTCATGAGCCTCTGCAGCAATATATGGAAAATTTTTCACCCCTCATGATCCTTGTTGTCATGGTCATTCTTGCCCCCATTTTTGAAGAGTTGCTCTTCCGCAAGTTGATAATTGATCGTCTTCTGCCCTATAGCAAGCGGCTTGCCATGGTCGTAAGCGGCTTGGTCTTCGGAATAATTCACGGCAATTTTCAGCAATTTTTTTATGCATTCTTTGTGGGGATTATCTTCGGCTATGTCTATATTAAGACCGGGCGGCTGATTTATACTATCCTCATGCATATGATCATCAATTTCAACGGTTCATTTGTTGTCGATTCCTTCCGTTCATTGATCAATAGCGAATCAGCCCTTTCCAATTCCATTAATCCCTGGCAGCTTCTCTCAAGCCTTTATAACAGCGGAATGTTTATTTTGGTGGTAGCCGGAATGATCCTCTTTATCCTCAACATAAAATCCTTCCGCATGAAAGAGAATGAGGAGCAAGGCCTTCCTCTTAAAACCCAATTTGAGCTTGCCTTCAGCAATACCGGCATGATCCTCTTGCTGATTCTCACAGGCTTTACCTTCATCACAAATATAATTATATAGGAGGTTTTTTCCATGATTGAAATTACCATGAAAGACGGCGGCGTGATCAAGCTGGAGCTTTATCCCGAGAAGGCGCCCAAAACAGTCGCCAATTTTGAAAAGCTGGTAGGAGAAGGCTTTTACGATGGCCTTACCTTCCATCGAGTCATCAGCGGCTTTATGATCCAGGGAGGCGATCCCTTAGGCAACGGCATGGGCGGAAGCGATGAAAACATCCCCGGCGAATTTGCCGCCAACGGATTTCCCAATCCCATCCGCCATGAGAGAGGCGTCATCTCCATGGCACGGGCGCAAGATCCCAATTCTGCCAGCAGCCAATTCTTTATCATGCATGCCGACGGCTTCTTCTTAGACGGGCAATATGCCGCCTTCGGCAAGGTGGTAGAAGGAATGGAGACGGTCGATAAAATCGCCGCAGTGGCCACTAATCCTTTGGATATGCCTACCACTCCTCAAGTAATTGATACTATTAAAATTGTTTGATCAAAGAAAAAACTACAACGAAATGTGTGTTGTTCTTATCGGGGAATTTGAAATCACTGTTAAGAACCACCATCGCATTTGTCTGTACAAACGCAGTTGGGCGGTAGCCCAACCCCACAGAGCAACAGAAAAGAGCAAGAGTAAAAGGAAAGAATCCTTCTATTCTTGCTCTTGCTTTTTTCTTCTGTCGATATGTCAACTTTTGTTAACTCGATGCGTGCTATCCGTTAAGGATAACACGCTAAGTGTTGCAGTTTTCTTTATTATGGTTCGTTTTGCTGCGGGAGCTCCTTCTTTTCCGGAAGCTCGCTTTTATAGACAAAATCTCTCAAATGGACCGGCATGGTCTCTTTATTAAAGGTCAGATAATAGACCCCGCCATACATGCGACCGCCGTAGCCCTCCAGATCCTGCGCCAGGGGGAAGACCTCCTGCTTAATGGTATATCCACCGGTCAGCACCTTAATGCCAAGCTCGGTAACCTCCGAGGAGGAGAGGGTTGTCTTCACCAGCTTCAGCATGGATTTTGCAATATTGGGATATTCCAAAACACTCTTTTTCTTTACCTTTTCAAAGCAGGCATCAAGCAGAATTTCATGCATGGAGCTTCTCTGGCCCACACCGCCTACCTTTTTGCGGCAGCGCATCATACCAAGGACCTGCATACCGGAAAGATTTTGCTTACCGGTGCTTTGGATCAATTTGGGAGAAATACCGCGGACTTTAGCCAATTCCGATATATGGTGATTGGCCTCTGAGCGATAAGCGGAGCTGACCTCCAGCTCAATTCCGCCCAGAATATCCACCACCTTTTCCATGTTGGTAAAATTGATAACCACATAATCCTGAATATCCAAGCCGAAATTCTTATTGAGCGTTTTTACCGCCAGCTTGGGGCCGCCATAAGCATGAGCATGGTTAATTTTATCATCGATGGTGCCACGCTTGGGATGCTCCATCTCCACATAAGAATCCCGCTGAATGGCAGAAAGGCGAATTTCTTTTCGCTCATCATCCAGCGTGAGGATAATGATGCTATCGCTTCTGCCCACCATTTCCTTATTCAATGCATCAATACCGAAAAGGGCAATATTTCTTACTTTATTGGAGAAATATTCTTCCTCTTTTTCAATACCAACCTCTTCATCGACCAAGGCGATTTCCTGCTCCATGTCGCTAAAGATATATTGATAGATCACCAAGATCCCTGTCCCGAAGATCAGCAGGGTAGCGATCATCGAAATAAAAAAGCGGAGAAGAAACGGCTTTTTGGCTTGAATGATCTTTTTGGCATGTTTAGAATGTTTGGAGTGTTTACTCATTTAGAAATAACCTTCAACGTCTGCTGCGCGATTGCCAATTCCTCGTTGGTGGGAATGACGCAAACCTGCACGCGGCTGCCTTCTTCAGATACCACCTGAGCAAATCCACGCTGAGCGTTCTTTTCCGCATCCAGCTTGGTGCCCAAGAATTCCACATTCTTGATGATCTTCTCGCGGATGACACCGTTGTTCTCCCCGATACCGGCGGTAAATACAATAGCGTCCACACCGCCCATAGCGGCAGCATAGGCACCGATATACTTGCTCACCTGATAGCAGAACATATCCAGCGCCAGCTTGCAACGCTCGTTGCCTTTTTCAGCCTCGGCAGCAAGATCTCTGAAATCGGAGGAAACGCCGCTGACACCCAGAGCACCGCTCTTCTTATTCATGATATCGCTCATCTGATCGGGGGTGAGGCCTTCTTTATTCATGATAAAGGTGGCCACGGCGGGATCGATATCGCCGCAGCGGGTGCCCATCATGAGACCGGCCAAGGGAGTGAAGCCCATGGAGGTGTCTACGCACTTGCCGCCCTTCACTGCTGCAATGGAGGAACCGTTGCCCAGATGGCAGGTTACGATATTGAGCTCCTCGGGCGCCTTGCCCAGCAGCTTTGCACACTCGCCGGCCACAAAGCCATGAGAGGTACCATGGAAGCCATAGCGGCGGATGCCGTATTTCTCATAATATTCATAGGGAATGGGGTAGATGGCCGCTGTCTTGGGCATGCCATAATGGAAAGCGGTATCATATACGCCTACCTGAGGTACATCCTCGCCCATCACCTCCATGCAAGCACGAATGCCTACGACAGAAGGGGGGTTATGCAGAGGAGCAAACTCGGCAAGGCTATCCATAATTGCCAGCTTCTCCTCGTCCATCAAAGTGGCCTCTACAAATTTCTCGGCGCCGTGAACAGCCCGATGACCTACTGCAGAAATCTCGGAAATATCGGAGATTACGCCCCACTTTTCGTCGGTCAAATACTTCATTACCAGCTTAATTGCCTCGGAATGATTGTTCATGGTCTCTTCCAGAACCAGCTCCTCCCCCTTTGCCTTATGGGTAAAGCAACCGTCCAGACCAATTCGCTCGCAAAGACCCTTTGCCAGCACCTCGCTCCGATCCATATCAAAAAGCTGATATTTCAAAGAGGAACTTCCTGCGTTAATAACTAAGATTTTCATGATTATTTATGCTCCTTTCAAAAAAACCTTTTATTTCATACTATTTTATTATATAATAGGATTTGGAAAGTTTCAACATTTTTTTCAGAAAGGAGGGCAAGGTATTGATTTATGCGGTAATCAGTGAGTTTAATCCCTTCCACAACGGCCATCGCTATCTACTGAGCAGTCTGCCCAAGAAGGATGGGGACTATACCGTCTGCATCATGAGCGGTAGCTTTGTGCAGCGGGGAGAACCTGCGGCCTTTGATAAATGGAGCCGCGCGGCTGCCGCTGCCGAAAACGGTGCAGACCTTGTGGTGGAGCTGCCCCTGCCCTTTGCCCTCTCCGACGGTGATCGCTTTGCCGCCAAGGGTGTGGAGATGGCGGCTTCTTTCGGCCTGCCTGTTACCATGGCTTTTGGCACCGAATGTGAGAATCTCGATGGTTTATCCGCCCTGGCCGCCATCGATGAGCAAGCCCTCTCCGCCCCTCTGCGGGCCGCGCTGGAGCATGGCCTTTCCTACGGGGAAGCCCGTCAGCGCGCCTATGAGACCCTTCTTCCTCAAGAAAGCGCCCTTCTGCGCTCTCCCAACAATCTTTTGGCTTTGGGATATATCAGAGAATGCCTTAAAAGAGGGATTCCCTATCTGGGCATCCGCCGCACCTCTCCTCACGACAGCGCACCCCAAGGTTCCTTTGCCTCCGCTTCCTATATCCGCGCCCATCAAGAGCAAATGGCGCAGTTTTGCCCCATCTCCCAAGGCCCTGCCCTTGATTCCCGCGCCGCCGAGATCGGCATTCTTTCTCTTTTGAAAGCCAAAGATCCTGCCCTCTTTGCAGGTTACGCCAATATCAGCGAAGGCTTGGAAAACCGCATCGGCGCCGCCCTAACAAAAGCAACCGGCCTGCAAAATCTTTATGAATTGATCAAAACCAAGCGCTATTCCATGGCTAAGCTGCGCCGCGCCGTTATGGCATGCGCGCTGGAGCTGCCCCGCGAACTGCCCTTGCAGCCGCCCCCTTACCTGCATCTTCTTGCCATCGGCCCCCGCGGGCGGGCATTGCTCCGAGAAGCAAAGCCCCTCATTCCCATTGCGGGCAGCGGAAAGGAATGTGAGCAAATTGCCCCCGACTTTTTCCAAAAGGAGCGCCTTGCCACCGATCTTTGGAATAGCTGGAGCAAGCAACCCCTCCCCGCAGGAGAGGAGTATCGCAGAGGCGCCGCACGGTGCTTTGAATAAAAACTTGTATTTTTACCTATAATAGAGTATAATAGATTACATTGAACGGAACGGAGGGAGCAAAACGCTTTTTGCTCCAATTAAAATGAAGCTTTCGGACCGCCGTGGGAAGCTTCTATTATTCCCCCTTTTTATAAGGGGTCGTTATTTCGTTGCCAAATACATTTTATATTGATATAAAGGAGTTTTGAGTGGAAAAGACAAAGAAAGAAACCATCAACCGCACCGCCGTGCGGAAAGAAAAATTCAAGCGCCCTGCCGAAAGAGGGCTCACCTTAGAAGAGCTGCTTTCCAGCAATGATCTGCTTCAAGCGGCAGACGGAAAGCGCGGCAGTGCCGAGAGCAGGCCTGCGCCCCGCCGAAAGAGCGCACCCCCTGCCCGCAAGAGTACAAGCGGCCCGCAAAAGAAGGCAGCTGCCCCTAAAAAACCTGCAGAGCCCAAGGAGAAAAAGGCGGCCTCTCAACCGGCCGCAAAGCGCCCCGCCCCCAAGGCCAATTCGCAAAAGGCGGCCTCTTCCAGACCTTCGGCCCCTAAGCGGGCGCCCAAGAAGCCTTTGAGCAAATTGAAGATTATTCCTTTGGGCGGCCTTGATGAGATCGGCAAGAATATGACCGTCTTCGAATATGAAGAGGATATCATCATTGTAGATTGCGGCCTTGCCTTTCCGGGGAGCGATATGCTGGGGGTTGATCTGGTCATCCCCGATATCTCATATCTGAGAAAAAATATGCAAAAGATCCGCGGCATCTTCTTAACCCACGGCCATGAGGATCATATCGGCGCACTGCCTTATGTACTAAAGGAATTCAATGTGCCGATCTTCGGCAATAAGCTGACCCTCGGCCTTGTGCGCCGCAAGCTGGCAGAGCATCGCATGGATAAGACCGCCCAGCTGCATGAGACCGCTCCGGGGACGATTATCACCCGCGGATGCTTCAAGGTGGAATTCATCAAGGTAAACCATTCCATCCCCGATGCGGCAGGCTTTGCGATTACAACGCCTGTTGGAATCATCCTCCATACCGGCGATTTCAAAATCGATACCACCCCCATCCACGGCCGCCCCATCGACCTTGCCCGCTTCGGCGTGCTTGGGAAAGAAGGGGTCCTGCTGCTGATGGCTGATTCTACCAATGCCGGCCGGCCGGGCATGGCGTCCTCCGAAAAGAAGGTGGGGAAAGCGCTGCTGCAGATCTTTGAGAGCGCAGGCGATCGGCGGGTCATTGTGGCCTCCTTTGCCTCCAATGTCCATCGGGTGCAGCAGATCGTGGATGCCTCGGTAAAGCATGGCAGAAAGGTGGCCGCCTCCGGCCGCTCAATGGAAAGCGTCATTGCAGTGGCGCAGGAATTGGGCTATCTGAAGATGCCCAAAGGGACGCTCATCCCCTTGGAGCAGGTCTCCAAATACCCCCACGACCGCGTTACCCTCATTACCACCGGCTCCCAAGGCGAGCCCATGAGTGCCCTTTATCGGATGGCGTTTTCCGATCACCGGACCATCTCGGTCAGTCAGAATGATTTGATTATTATCTCCGCCTCCCCCATCCCCGGCAACGAGCGGCTGGTGGGCAGAGTGGTCAACGAGCTGGAAAAGCTGGGCGCAACGGTTGTCGATAATAAGATGGCGGATGTCCATGTCTCGGGCCATGCCTGCCAAGAAGAGCTGAAGCTGATCTTGGGGCTGGTGAAGCCTAAATTCTTTATGCCGGTCCATGGCGAATTTCATCATCTTTCCGCTCACGCTCAATTGGCGCAGGAGGCCGGCATGAGCGAAGAGCAGATCATCATGGGCGAAAACGGCAGTGTGCTGGAGCTGGATCGGGATCATGCCAAAATCACCGGTTCTGTCCAGGCAGGGGCTATCATGGTGGACGGCATCGGCGTAGGCGATGTAGGCAACATTGTCTTGCGGGATCGCCGCATCCTCTCTCAGGAAGGCATTATTCTGGCGGTTGCCGCGGTCAATAAGCTGACCAAAGAGATTGTAAGCGGTCCCGATATCATCACCCGCGGCTTCATCTATGTGCGGGAGAATGAAGATCTGATGGAAGAGACCCGCTTTGTGGCAGAGACGGCCCTCAAAAAAAGCCTTGCAAAGGGAAATTTGGATTGGGCCTCGCTGAAAAGCGATGTGCGGGATGCCCTTGGCAGCTATATCTCCTCCAAGACCAAGCGCGCACCGATGATTATCCCTGTAATTATGGATGTATAAACACAAGGGCTGTAAAAAATCTTCCGATTTTTTACAGCCCCTTCTTTTTTATTTTTCTAAAAATACTTTCTTGATCGCTTCCAGATATCCATAGCCATAAAGATCATCAGGCTGAAGATAACTGGTCTCGGTCCATTCATTCCATGAATTCACCGTAATCAGCGGAGCAGGGAGCTCGGGATGATCATCAATGTATTTTTTGGCAATTTCAAATGCTTTTTGCACATTCTCCGGTGTATTATCAAAGCAGACATCATCGTGAAATTGATTATACCGCGGGTTGGAATCCCAGCCCACCGAAACATGCGGATACGCCTTGAAATTGAGCGTATTCTCGATTCTTTTCCCTTCCTTCAGGGCATCCTCTAAAAGCTCCGGATAGGCCCGATTGGTGGCGACAAGATCCCGATATTGGTAAAAAGAGCCGCTATCAAAGCCCAGCTGGTTGATGGCCTCCGTAACCGTCAGCCCCTCTTCCATCACCACATCCATCTTTCGGCTTCCCTTTATGCAAACCTGCAGTTCCAGCCCCGGGAATCCTGCCTCAACGGTCTTTTCCCTGAAATAAGCCAGCGCTTTCTTGGCATTTTCCATACCCCCAAGCCCGCGGACAAAATTCGGGATATCAAAAAGCATATAGACCGGTTTTCCATCAATTTTATAATAGCAAGGATGAGAGAAATATTTTTGGATGGTGCGCTCCACAATGAAATCAAAGGTCTTGCGATCCACCGCTCCATCCCAGACGGGGATGCGAAGATCTGCAGTTCTCTTATCCCACATGGTATCGGCCGTATGATTGGCCCACATGAGATAGAATTTCATTTTATGATTGTTGCGCGCTTTCAAAAAGCCGTTATCAAGGCATTGCTCCAAAAAGGGCTGATCATCAAACCAATACCAATCATAGATAAAGACATTCACCCCATGGCTGACCGCCGCCTCAATCTCCATCTCCATTACATAAGGATCAGCTTCGTTGACATATCCCCATAACGGCTTGCGCGGCCAAAGATGCCCCTCAAATTTCGGCTGCATTTTCTTCACAGTCTGCCATTCGCCATAGCCTTCTTCCCAAAAGATTCTGGCTCTCGGTTCGTCTCCCGTATAAGAAGGCCATACATAGGCGGCTATATCATACTTCATTTTTTCATCCTCCGATTAAATTTTAATCTATTTTAGCATGACCGCAGAAAAAAAGCAAGCATTTCCCCATTGCTTTTTCTGAAAAGTGCGATTATAATATTTAACAACAACGGTCGTCCACGTCTTTGCAGACCCAGATGACATCCTCTCCGATTCGCTCCACCTCGCACCAAGGAATACGGCGCTCTTTCTTGCCAAAAAGCGAAAGCCCCTTGCAGCAGAGGACCAGCGCCTCCAGCTTGCCGCAGGTGCAATCAAAAAGCAAATCCTTCGGGTAACCCAGCTTTTTACCGGAGCAGGCGACGATGACCTCCTTTTCCTTCAGACATTCAAAGGAAATTTCCATAAAAATACCCCCATTCCCTATATCATATGAAAGGATGATTTTCATGAGTACAGCATTGATCCAAGACGCAAAAAATGCCACCCTCCAGCTGATTGAAGCAGCAAAGCTGCAAGCGGGCGATCTTTTGGTGGTCGGCTGCTCCTCCAGCGAAATTTTAGGAGAGAAAATCGGCACCCATTCTGCCGAAGAGATCGGCGAGCAGGTCTTCTGCGCCATTCAAGAGATCTGCATCAATAAGGGAATCGCCCTTGCCGCCCAATGCTGCGAGCATCTCAATCGGGCGCTGATCTTAGAAGAAGCAGTTGCCAAAGAGCGTGGCTATGAGATTGTCAACGCGCAGCCCTTCCCCAAGGCGGGAGGCTCTTTCGCTACCGCCGCATGGAAGCATCTGGAGCGGCCTGCCGCAGTTGAGCATATCAAGGCCGAAGCCGGCATGGATATCGGCGGCACCCTGATCGGAATGCACCTTCGGGAGGTGGCGGTCCCCGTCCGCTTATCCTTGGACCATGTAGGCTCCGCCCTGCTCCTTGCCGCCCGCACCCGCCCCAAATTCATCGGCGGCGAGCGCGCCCATTATGTAGATGAATTAAAATAAAGAAAGCTTCGTTTGAACAAATTCAAACGAAGCTTTTTAATTAGAAAAACAAATGCTCAATTAGAATCTTCGTGCCGATTCCGATCAGAATCAGCCCGCCGAAGATCTGAGCCTTATCCTTCAGCATCCCGCCGAAGAGGCGCCCGATATAGACACCGGCAGTGCTGATGATAAAGGTGCTGATTCCGATGATGGCCACAGTACGATAAGCCTCGCTATAGCTTGCGATATCGGCGGTCATTCCAATCCCTACCGCCAGCGCATCAATGCTGGTGGCCACCCCTTGGATCAAAAGATTTTTTGCGCAAAAGGGATTGGCCGCTTGCTCCTCTTCCTCTTTTTTCAATACTCCTCGGATCATATTGATGCCGATCCCTGCCAGCAGGATAAAGCCGATCCAATGGTCTACAGCGGAGATATACTTCATAAAGCTCATCCCCAAAAAGAGGCCGATAAGAGGCATGGCTGCCTGAAAGAGGCCGAAGGTGAGCCCATCGACCAGCGCATGGCGAGGCTTGAGCCTTCCGCCGCACATTCCGTTGGTAATGGATACCGCAAAAGCATCCATCGCAAGCCCGATTCCTAAGATCATAGCTGTCCACATTACTTTATCAGCGCTCCTATCCCTTCCCAAGTGGCCTCGGCGGCCTCTGCTCTCTTCAAAAGTGCGGCCGCTGCAGAGGCGGTCTCTTGAAGGGCGGCGGAATCCACCCTCTCAAAGCCCTTTTCCTTAAAATAAGAAGCATCGCCGCGCCCTGCGGCGTTTTTTAATTGATCCTTCATTCCGCTCAATACGGTTGCAGGAGAATAGCCGGCTTCTTTTCCTCGCTCCAAAAGAGCGCTCTTATAATCCTCAAGGCTTCCGCATAAAGCACGCTGCTCCTCTTCCATGGCATAGGCCTTTTCCTCTTTGAGCTCAGGGAGGGAAGAATAGAAGGTGGGCAGCAAGAAGATGGGCTCCTCGCCCTCCATCCAGAGAGCGGCCTCAAAGAGATATTCCTTTCCCTTTTCCAAGGAAACCCGATCAGGAAAGGTCTCACTGTTGCCCAATATACAGACCGTAATATTCCGCTCCGGCATACAGCCGAAAAAATCCTGCGTTACCCGCACGCTATAGAAGGTATTCTCCCCCATCGGGGCATCATAATAAGAGATGATCCGTTGATCATTTTTAATACCCAGCACCTGCCCGCCGAAAAAGAATCTGCCCATCTGAAAGGAGGATTCGGCGGTGGAAAAAAGGCTTTCAAAATCGCCTTTTCCTTCCTGCTTGCTGCATCCGCAGAGCAGAAAAAGAATCAGCAAGAGGGCTGCAATCCAATTATGCTTCTTCATCCATCGTTGCTCCGTAAAGATTATTTAGCTGATTATAAAATAATTTTTGCCGCTGATAGAAATCAAATTTGCTGAAATACATGCTATATGCCACGTCCGAAAGCTGCATGCCGAATCTTCCCTCGATCTCTTCTTTCAGCCCTTCCGGCTGGGCATATTGGGCGGTAAGATCAAAGATCAGCGGGTTCAGATCTGTCTCGATCAGGCCTTTACCGAATACGCCGCTGCCTCGGGCCGCGGTCAAAGTGGTATCGGTAAAGCGGGCAAGCTCCAATAAAGTACCGTAATCGGTCTTCATATAAAGGCGCATCATCCGCGGCGCCCAATAATCCCTCGGATTTTCCACCAAAAGCTCCGCCTGATATACATCGAATAGGCAAAGCCCCTCCGGCATGGTCATCTCGAAGGTAGAGGCAGAGCCCAGCTCAAAATCATCCTTGCCCAAGGTATCCAGATCATAATCCTTATAGTAAGACCCGCCTGCATCGGTATAGAAATACAGCCGCAGGGCCATCTTCCCGTTATAGCTGAGCATCTCATGCTCCGGAATCTTTTGATCCTTCAAAAGGGCGCTCAAAATGCTATTCTGATTTTCGATGCTCAAGGTCTCTATATCAAGATATAACGTATCGCCCGCCGAAAGGCCAAGTTCCTTCAGCGCCGCTCTCTTCATCGCTGTCTCATGAACGGTGGTCTTCTCATTTTTGCAGATATTGAGCACATACGGATAAAGCGCTCTCACCTGCTCAAGATAAACATTCCCCTCTGCCTTTTGGAGAGAATAGCTTTCATTCTCTTTTGAAAAGATAAACGGCTCTTCCCATTGGTCCTTTGCCAAAAGGGTGCGCTTTCCCCCTAAAAGGAAAGAAACCTGCGCCCAGCGGCAATGCCAGCGCCCGAATCTCCCTTCTGCATCGGGGAGAAGCGTCAGCTTATAGTCGGTGATATCAAAGGGCGATACAGAAGAGGGCAAAATCAAGGTGAATTGATCGGTATTGCCGCTCTCAAAATTATCAATATTGCGATTTTGAAGGGTATATTCTAAATATTTCCCATCCTGCAGGGTCAATACCAAATTAATATTGCCCCGATCCAGATCCACCCGCTCCTCCGAGCGAAGGTTTTGATAATCCTCGGTGCGCAGGGTAACCTGCAGGCGGTTGGTGGAGCCAAAGCAATTCAACGCCGCAAGGACCGGCTGCTTTTCATCAAAATCCGGATCGGAAAGGCGCCGCACCAATACCGCCTCATCGGTCAGATAAGAGGCACTCAAAGAGGCTGAAACGAAACAGAGCCCACCGATCAGCCCGATCAAAAGCAGCATCACATAAAGCCGCCTTGCATAGCTGCCCCAAAGCCGCTTGCCGAATTGCTCTCGGCGGAAAAAGCGCCGCACCCGCCGCGCACCCCACCGAAGCTGGATACGGATTCCTCTCCAAAAGCGCTTCGGTCTTTTATTCTCTTTTCGACGACCCAATTTTCTCAACCGTCTTTTGCTCCTTTTTTGAAAAATGGTTATAATATATCATATCATAAATTTATGAAAAAAAATAGTTTTTTTCAAAGTTTTATGAATAATCTCCCTTCCGCACACTTATACTATTCACATCACTAATATAAGGAGAGACGAATATGAATAAAATCGCATTGGCTTTGTCTATCATCGGCTCTATCAACTGGGGCTTGATCGGTCTTTTCAAATTTGATCTGGTGGGCTGGCTGTTTGGCGGAATGGATTCGATCGTAAGCCGCATCATTTTTGTGATTGTGGGCTTGGCGGGTCTTTGGTGCATCACTCTGCTCTTTAAGGATCTGGATGGTGCTCGCCACGATTCCGTACGATAAGAACGATGCAAAAAGGCTGTAAAAAATCTTGCGATTTTTTACAGCCCTTTTTATTATGCTTTCTTTTTGCCCTTTTTGATCAAAAGATTGTTGATCTTGGTATGGGGATCCAAAAGACCGCTGATGGAGGAATCATGGTTGATGGTATCCATGATATAAGAAATATACTTAGAGAGATCGACCGAGCAATACCACTCGCGAGAGAGCAGCTCGGGAGCAGAATAAATTCCGTTGGTGGTAAAGACCTTCTTGAAATATCCTGCTTTATATGCTTCATCGAAATGCTCCAGACCATTGCAGAAGAGGCCGAAGGTGGTGCAGACATAAATATTGCGGGCATGGAGCTCCTTGAGCTTTTTGCCAAGATCCAATACACTGTCTCCGGAGGAGATCATATCGTCTACAATAATGATATCCTTCCCTGCCACATCGGCGCCCAGATATTCATGGGCCACAATGGGGTTGCGCCCGTTTACAACGCGGCTGTAATCTCTTCTCTTATAGAACATTCCAAGATCTACGCCCAATACAGAGGAGAAATAGATGCCTCTTGCCATGGCGCCTTCATCAGGGCTGATGATCATCAGGTGCTCAGGATCAATCTCGATATCGGGCACATTATTCACCAGCGCCTTAATCATCTGATACGTGGGCATTACATTATCAAAGCCATGGGCAGGGATGGCATTTTGGATACGGGGATCATGGGCATCGAAGGTGATGATATTGGTTACGCCCATCGATACCAGCTCCTGCAGAGCGGTAGCGCAGTCCAGAGATTCGCGGCTGCTGCGGCGGTGCTGGCGCCCTTCATAAAGCATCGGCATGATGACATTGACCCGCCGCGCCTTGCCTGCAGATGCGCCGATAATACGCTTCAGATCAGCATAATGATCGTCGGGGCTCATGGGCACCTTGCGGCCGTACATGGTATATTCAACACCGTAGTTAAAGCAATCGGTAACGATATAAAGATCCATCCCGCGGACAGAATCCTTGATCAAGCCCTTTGCCTCACCGCTTCCGAAACGAGGGCAGATAACATCGATCAAAAAGCTCTCCCGCTCATAGCCTCTGAAATCGAGATCTGCCTTATGCTCGTGC
Source organism: Clostridia bacterium (assembly GCA_017436525.1). GTDB lineage: Bacteria > Bacillota > Clostridia > Oscillospirales > QAKW01 > QAKW01. The sequence continues at coordinate 70,378 of JAFSCX010000045.1, forward strand.
TCCCGCTCCTTGCGCCATTTGACCATATAGTAATCGATTTTTTTGCCAAGTTCTTCGCAACCGGGCATTGCGATAATCCCCAAGGGGGCTACCGGCACGTCCACCAATTCCTCTAAATAATCCGCCATCTTTGCATCCTCCTCGAATATTAAAAATAACAGTTTTATTTTACTATATTTTTATCCTCTTGCATAGACTTTTTTCAAAATTCTCTAAATATTGACAATTTGCCGAAAACAACCTCAAAATATTGGCAAAATTTATTAATGGAGTCTATTTTTCTTGAAAAATACTCTTTTGAAGAATATAACGATGGCAGAATTCTTTAGTTCTCTTATTTTCTGCGGTCTGTGCCTTTTTTGACAGTCTGAAAAAGCGGTTGCGAAGGGAATTCCCTTCGCAACCGCTTTTTATAGATTAGTTTCTCTTCATTAAAACTTCTTTTTCGTATTGCTCGACCGTCTCCAACCATTCGATACCGGCAGGGACATTCTCGCTCTCGCAGTAGGCGGCCCAGATATCGCCCAAAGGCGCAAGCTTGAGCGCCTCCCGCTCTGCCATCAGGCGGGTGAAATTGCCCTGATCCTGCAGCCCCTTAAAGGAAGCGGCCGGCTCAAGCAGAGCAGAAAGAAGGGCTTTTTGCATATTGCGGGTTCCTACAACCCATGCGGCCACACGATTGATGGAGGCATCGAAATAATCCAGGCCGATCATGACCTTCTTCAAGCCATCGCAACGCACGATCTCTTTCGCGATCTCCTTCAGCTCATCATCCAAAAGGACCACATGGTCGCTATCCCAGCGCATGGGGCGGGTAACATGAAGGGGGACACGATCAAAGAATGCCAGCAGAGCAGGAATCTTATCGCTGACCATCTCGGTGGGGTGATAATGGCCGTTATCCAAAAGATTATAAACGCCCTCATGCTTTGCGGCATAGGCCATATAGAATTCATTAGAGCCTACGGTATAGGCCTCAACACCAATCCCGAACACCTTGCTCTCTACGCAATCCACGACACCCTCAAGCTTCTCGGCAAAGATCTGATCCAAGCTATCCTTCAGGCGAAGGCGGGGACCTAAACGATCGGCGGGGATTTCTTTATAGCCATCGGGGATCCATACATTGCAAAGGCTCTCTCCGCCCAGCTCCTTGGCAAAATAAGCAGCGATGCGGCGGCAAGCTTGCCCATGGCGCACCCAGAAAGCGCGGATTTCCTCATCGGGATGGCTCAAAGTAAGGCCATCGGCGGCCTTGGGATGGCTAAAGAAGGTGGGATTAAAATCCAAGCCGATATTGCGGGCTTTGGCATAATCGACCCATGCCTTGAAATGCTCGGGCTTCAGCGCATCCCGATCCACCTTATTCCCATCGAAGATGGCATAGCTTGCATGAAGATTGATCCGCTTTTTGCCGGGAATCAGCTTCAGCGCCACATCCAGATCGGCCATCAGCTCCTCGGGGGTGCGGGCACGGCCTGGATAATTACCGGTGGTCTGAATCCCGCCGGAAAGGGCCTCGCCTGCGCTCTCAAAGCCGATCACATCATCCCCCTGCCAGCAATGGATGCTGATGGGCACATCCTTTAAGATCTCCATTGCCGCCTTGGTTTCAACTCCGAATTTTTCATATAATTTTACTGCAGATTCATAACGCTCCATGGGGAAACCTCCTCAAACGATTTATTATCTTTATTCTAAAATATATGGGGATTTTTTCAAGTTTTCCCAAAAAAGACCTTAAATTCACCTACCAAATTTGAAAATAAGCCCTATAAAACGATGGTTTTTTCCAAAGAAAAGCTATAAATTTCGCATCTTACCACCTTCAACCCCTTGATTCTTTTAAGGGCTTCGGCATAAAGCTCCATCTGCACCCCATAGCGGCGGATCAGCTGCTCCTCGCTCTCTACATGATCGGTCTTATAATCTAAAATGACCGCCTCATTTCCCCGCACACTATAGCAATCCAGCACGCCCTGAATCAAAATTTCACCTTCTGCTTTTTCTCCAAAGAGATCGGAGGCCGGCAAGGGGAAGAGGAATCGCTCCTCCTTACTATAATAATCAGCTGTCAAAAGCGCGGTAAAAGAGGGGCTTTCGGTAAAGCGGCGCAGTTTTTTCAGATCGATCAGCTTTCGCTGCTTTTCCAAGATAAATCCTTCTTGCACCAAGCGGGCAAGCTCCTGCTCCGGATCCTTCATCAGCTTTTCAAAATCGCAAAACTGCAACGCTTGATGGATGGCATTGCCCACCTCATTGCCCATGGGGGCAAAGTGATTGAGGAATCGGGGGCGCTGCGGGCGGATCTGCTCCTCCAAAAGCGGCTCCGCCTCCTCATCGGCTTCTCGCATTCCCTTCAGCTCCGAAACGGAAAGTTTGGCAGGCAAACGGACACTTTCGCCGTATGGATAGCGCCATTCCATGCGCTCCCGCAGCGCTTGCCGATCAAAGGGCGGCGCTTTTTTCTCGCTCTTTTTTTCGGGCAAGGTCTCCTGCAGGGCGACCCGATGATAGGTGATTCCCAACGGCGAAAAATCGCCCTCCAATAAACCGAATCGCTGCCGCAACGCTTCTCCTTCTGCGCGGCCTGCAAGCTGCGTTAAGATCCAGCGGGCATAGGAAGCATCCTTTCCTCGAATCATGCGGATGGGCATGGGGCCCTTAAGCCCAACGCCGTCCATCACCCAGCTTTCAATCCGCTCATCGGGGACCGTGGCAATCAAAAGCAGGCGGCTTTGGGCACGCGTCAGCGCCACATAAAGCACCCGCTCCTCCTCGCTGATATTATCGGTGATGGATTGAGCAGCCAAGACCCTCTGCCCCAAAGAGCGGCATCGGGAGAACAGCTCCGGCCGAATCTGCTCTACCGCCGCTCCATAGCGGGGATGGAAGAGGATCTTGCCATCCTTATCCTGAAGATTAAAATGCTTCTGCAGATCCGCCAGAATACAGATCGGAAATTCCAGCCCCTTTGAGCGGTGGATCGACATCATCTGCACGCAATTTTGCTCCGCTTTAATCTTTACGCCCTTTCGGCTGCCCTTTCGGCTTAAGCGAATATGCTCAATGAAGGCATAAAGGCCTTGATAGCCCTCCTGCTCAAAGGCTCGCGCCTCTTCGGAAAATTCCTCTAAGCAGGCCTGCTTTTCGGCGCCCCGCTCCCCTCTCAGATAATATTCCATGATTCCGCTTTCCGAGAGGATCCGCTCCAGAAGCTCATATACATAAAGGGAGCCGCTGAGCTTGCGATAGCCCTCGATCTTCTCAAGGGCCTCTCTTGCGCGGGAATTTTTCTTGCTATACTCCTTGAGATCATCAAAAAGGAAGGTGTTTTGACGGCGCATGGCCGCAAGCTCACCCACAGTGAATCGGAAATAATCGCCATAGAGCAGAGAAACCATTGCCACATCGTCATATGGATTATTCAAGACCATCAGATAGGAAAGAAGGCTCTGCACCTCCCAAAGATCATAAAAAGGAGTAGCATCCCGATCGTTGGTTACGGGGATTCCCAAGCGAAGCAGCTCCCGCTCAAAAATGGGCGCACTGCCCTTCATGGTATGCAGCAGGACGGCAAAATCCTTATATTCTGCAGGGCGGCTTCCGCCGCCGGGCAGATCGATGGTTTTCTTTTGGGCCACATAATCCTTAATCCATGCCGCCGTATAGCGCGCATTCTGAAGGGTGGTATCTAATTTTTTGCCGCTTTTGGGATCGATTTCCGGCTGAAGGTGGTGCAGCTGGGCCACCGGCTGCTCCCGCCGATCATATGCGCGGCGGGCATTCATGCGCTCCCGCTCATCATAGACCACCCCGCCAAGCTCCATGCTCATCAGCGCACCAAACAATTCATTTACCAAATGAATGATATCGGGATGGGAGCGATAATTATCATTCAATTCCAATACAGTAGGCTTCTTTAGCGCGCTCTGCGAAAAGCGCTCTGCGCCCGCCCGCTTTTCGGCAAAAATCTCCGGCTCTGCGCCGCGGAACCGATAGATGCTCTGCTTAATATCGCCCACCATAAAAAGATTCTTCCCCTCTTGGGAGAGGGCGCGGAAGATCAGATCCTGCGCACGGTTGCTATCTTGGAATTCATCAATAATGATCTCATCATAATCCTTCCGCAATTCCATTGCCAAGGGAGTGGGGGTCAGCTGATCGGTGGTGGGATCATAATGCGCCACCAAAAGCTGCACCGCCATCTGCTCCATATCCTGATAAGAGATCAGCGCCCCCTTGCGGCGGGCAGCAAGCAGCCGATCCTTTAATTCCATTGCAGCAGAAAAATAAGCGGAGAGCAGTTTTTGCTGCTGCTCCAAGCGGGAGAGCTCTTCCGCCTCCTCCTCTGCCACACTCTCGATCAGCTTTCCGAGATTTTTCTTAAATCGATCGCGGCGGGCCTTCAGCCGCTCCTTTTCTTCCGCCCCGCCTTCCTTTTCGGCAAGGGAATCAAATCGCAAGGTCCCAAGGCGCACCTGCAGCACCCCGTTCCGAAAGTCCGTATAATCCCGCTGCTCCAAAAGGGGGCGCAAGGCCGCAATTTTCTGATATTCTTCCTCTAAAAAGGCAAGTAATTTAGGGAAGCGGGAAAGATAGCGCTCCCCTTGCGCCCATCGATAAAGATGGGCATATTCTCCCATCAGCTCCTCTACCTGCTGCAGATAATATTGATATAAACCATCCTCACAAAAGCAGGCAAAAAGCCCTTCCCTTCGCCGCTCATAGGGAGCGAGGGCACGGGCGATATAATCCTCGGGCAGGGGCTGCTTTTCCAAAAAGCGCATTCCCTCGATCAGCAATGCCTTCAGCCCCTCATCGCTTCTGCCCCCTGCAAAGCAGGAGAGCAGAAGCTCACTCGCCGGATCTCCTCTTCCGTAAAGCTCTTCGATCAGCGCTTCCGCCTGCTCCTCTACCATCTGCTGATCGGCACTCTCATCGATCAGCCTGCAGCGCGGATCCAGCTCCAGCTGCTCAAAATGGCGGAGAATCAAATCCAGGCAGATGCTATGGATGGTGCCGATCTGGGCACTCTCGATGAGGGCACTCTGCTTCATCAGATGATCGCCCCCCTCTGCCGCCACTGCAGCATCCACCGCCCGCTTGATCTTCATCCGCATCTCCTCGGCGGCAGCGCGGGTATAGGTCATAATAATCAGCCGGCGAATATCACCCTTTTGCTCCTTCAAATAGCGAAGAACCCGCTCCACCAATACAGTGGTCTTGCCGCTTCCTGCGGCGGCGGATACCAGAAGGGCGTCGCCTCGGCTATGGATCGCATTTTGCTGATCGGGCGAAAATTGAATGGTGCTCATCCTTCCTTCTCCTCCTTTCTCCGCCAGCCGAAGGGCTCCTCCGACCAGCCTCTTGGCTCATCTTTTTGCTCATCATAACCGCAGATTCCTTGAAAATCGCAATATTTGCAGGCATCATGGTCCTTCCCCTTCAAAGGCAAGGCGCGCACGTTTCCGTCGAAAATTCCTTGGGCGGTCTCTTTCAGCACCGCCTCCATATGATCGACCATCTCTTCCATCAGCTCCGGCTCATAGGCCTTCACATGATAGCCCAAAGCGCCGCCTTTATTATAGGTGATCTTGAAATGGCGGCTTCCGCCCTCACCATCCAACGCGTTGAGCGCCTCGGGATCCTTAGTGAACGCCCCGCCGCGGCGATAGAACGCACGAATCTGCTCGGGCAGCTCCTCTTTTGGGAAAGACCCTTGAAAATCGGGGGTATGGGCCTCCATATAGCAAGCGGCGGCAGAGCGGGGGTTTTGAAATTTCCCGCTCTTCTTGAGGCCATAGAGATAGATGGGCAGCTGCACGCCGGTGCGATTGGTGATCCCTCGCATATCAAATTTTTGAGAGCCGGTCTTATAATCGGTAACCTTCAGATAGGTTACCCCATCCTTTTCATAGGTATCGACCCGATCGATATAACCGATCAGCTCGACCTCCTTTCCCCCTTCCAAAGCAAGGGGATTTCCGCCCAAAGAGACCTCCGCTCCGTAAGGCTCAAATTTTCCTTCCGAAAGCTCCTCTAATACATTCTCTGCCACATAGCAGAAAAGCTTGGTCATCCGCCGATAAAGGGCATGAAAGCGATTGGAGCGGTCCATATCCTTTAGCTGCTCCGAAAGATAGCGCTCTGCCATGGCGGCGCCGAATTCCATAATCCTCTCGGGGGTATAGGCTTTATAATTCAGATTCTCTTGCCGGAGGGAATGGATCAACTGCTCCATTCCATCGTGAATAAAGGTGCCGATATTGGCCGCATCAAAGCGGATGGGCTCATTGGGCTTAATCCGCAAGGTTTTTTCCATAAAATAATGGAACGGGCAATTTTGATAAAGGCTGATCTGGCTATAGCTCAGCCGCAGGCGGTCGCCAAACATTTTTTGGACCACCGCCTCCTCCAGCGGCGCCTGCTGATCCTGCAAAGAGGGCATGGTGCTGCCGATCTCTTTTGCAATCTGCGCGCTTAATTCCGGCGCAAAGGCCATCAGCTCCCGTGCACCATCCTTTGTAGCGGCAAAATCATAAAGATTCATCTGCTCCCTTAAGATGGGCTCCTTTTGGCTGATCGCGCATAATTTCTGATAATAAACCGAAGGCAGCAGAGGCGAGCCATCCATCTCGAACGCACTGCAGGAGAAGGTCAGCCCGCAGGAGGCGGAAAAGAGGGCAGAATAAAAGCGATATTGCCCCTGCAGAGTATTTTGCTGCAGAGTGGCATTGCAAGGCAGATCATGCTCCAAAAAGAGCCGCCGCTCCCGATCTCCGATCAAGCCCCCATCCGCCGCCGGCATGGGAAGCAGGCCTTGATTGGCGCCTACAACATAAAGATGCTTGATCCCCTCCAACCGGCTATGGGCCACCTCGCCCATGCAGACCGCGTCCATCGATTGAGGGGCCACATTCAAAGCGGTCTCCTCGCCGCAAAGGCCTACCAGCTCCTCCAATGCATAAAGAGAAATCTTCTCTTTTCCAAATACCAAGAAGAGATCATCCAGAATCTCTACCATTGCCGCATAATGCTGCATATATTCGCGGCTCATTCGCCGATAGTGCTGAGCCGACCAATGATCCTCCGCGCTCTTAGCCAGCAAAAGATATTCTTTTGCCCGCGCCGAGATCTGCTCTTCTACCTTAAAATCGGAAAGCAGCTGATAGATTCCTTTCGCAAAGGCTTCGCCGCTTCCTTCCTCTGCCGCTCTCTTGAAAGCGATCAGAGGCAAGCGAACCCGCTCCCGCAGCCCATTGAGAGAAGCAAGAAGGGCCTCTCCCTCCTCGGTGGGCGCACGAAGACCGCCCGGATTTTGGGTAAAGGGCTGCTCTCGGATCCATTTTTCCCCATGAATCTGCCAGCTGATGCAATAGCTTTCCAATCGGCTGATCAGATCGGGATCTTCTCCTGCCATGCCGGTCTTCAAAAAGCTGAGCATATCCTCACTGCGAAAATAGCGCTCGGGGCTAATGAGCCGCAGAGCACTGCGCACAAAGGAAAAGATCGGCTTTGAGACCGATTGCTGCCCCCGATCCAAAAAGAGCGGAATATGATAACGCTGAAAAATCACCTGGCTGATGGGCCCATAGGAATCCAAGGAGCCGGCAATGACCGCGATCTCCCGATACCGAAGCCCCTCTTCCCGCACACGGCGATTGATATCCGCCGCCACCATGGTCAGCTCTTCCCGCACATTTTTGCCCATCATCAAAGAAAGATGGGGCATCTCCCCTTCATATGGTTTGGGGCAGGGATGGAAAAGCTGCTGCTCCAAATATTGAAGATCCTCGAATAAAAGCCGCTTGGAGGGGCCTTGAAGAAACTGCTCTCTCTGCTCCACGCCCTTAGCTTTTGCCGCCCTTTTCAAAAGAGCAAGCTCCTCCTTGGCGGTGGAGAAGAGCAAGGAAGAATCATTGGGGTCCAGCGTGAGGGCCAAGAGCAAATCCTCCGCCTGCTCCATCATCAGCTCGATCAGCGCCCTCTGGCCGCCGGTGAAGCCGAAAAAGCCATCAATGATTACCGCGCTTCCCTTGAAAAACGCATGGGCTTTGGCAAGCTCTGCCGCCGCGGAAAGTTCCTTGGCTGCAGAGCGATTTTCTTCGTTAAGCTGCGCGCAATAGGCCGAATAGAGCAGAAAGAGATCCTTATATTTTTCCAGCCAATCCTGCCGCCCGCTTTGCTCCAGAAGAGGGATTACCCCCTCCTCTTGGAGGCCGGAGAGGGAGAATTCCTCAAAAACTTGGGAAAGCTTGGCAATAAAGCCCATGGTGGGCCGCGCCTTTCTATAATAACCCAACTTTTTCTGCTGAGAAAGGAGGGTTCGATAAATCAGCGCCGTCTCGCGGGTTTTGGTCATATAAGAGCCTGCCACCCCGCCCAAAGCGCGGAAGATGACATTGGTAAGCCTGCGAAAAGAGACCACCTGCACACCCTCCAGCCCCAAATTACCGATGGCTCGCTCCAGCGCCATGGAGCTCTGCTCCGGCACCAGATAATAGACTGCTCTCCCCTCCCCGCAAAGGGAAGACAGGCGGTTTTTCAGATATTCGGTTTTGCCGACGCCGCTGCGCCCCAAGACCCATGTGATCATCTGTTTCGCTCCTTTTAACATTCTGATTTCATTATACCTTTTTTCTTCCCCTTTGTAAAGAAAAAGCAGGAAGCAAACGCTTCCTGCTTTAGATTAGTTAATCTCAAAATCATAGATCATGCCAAAGTGATCCGAGGCATACTTGCCGTCAAAATCCTTGGTAACCACTTCATAGCCCACCGCATCAATTCCGTTTCCGCTATAGAAGCAATGGTCGATAATCCATTCCGGCTTATCACCGATGGGCTGATAGCCGCAAAGGGTGGCCTGGCGACTCTCGGGAGCGATCTCTTGCCGCACTTCGCGGAAATAGCTCTTCATCACCTTATCCGCCTCGGAATCGGGGGCGAAATTATAATCGGCGATGCAGATGGCAATCTCCCCTTCTCCCAGCGCCTTTACCTTCTTAATCATCAGCTCTGCGCTCTTGGGCATGGCGGAAGGGATATAATCAAAATGGGTAGAATGGGCATGGATCAGCCTGCCGCTCTCCTTATCCTTTAAGGTTACTCTGATGCAATGGCGGACATGATCAGCGCCCCAGCCCTTAATATGGGGGCGATCAGGGGTATCGTTGAACCAGAATTGCTCGCAGGAAACATATTCAAACCGATCTTTTTTCCAAAAAACAGGAGCTCCCTCTTGAAAATCGGTATCCCGAAAGAAGATGACATGGTCATACTTTTCGTCGAGCTGATGCAGAGGCTTGATCCAGATGGGAGTTACCTCCTGCAAGCAAAGGATCGCAGGATCATATTCCTCGATCAGCTGAAAAAGCCGCGGAGCACGCTCTGCCACCGAATGACCGTTGGCATCATCCACACACCGTACGTTGAAGCCCATTGTTCTCAATTTCATAATGATTCTCCTTTTTCATTATTCCAAAGTGAATTTTGCGCAGATCGAAACATGGTCGGAAAGCTCTTTTTCTCCGGAAACAACGTCTGCAGTCTTATAGGCATAAGGCACCAGTTCCTCGCCCTTATAGAAGAGATAATCCTCTATGGAGGGAATTACTCCCTCCTGATACCGTCCATGATAGGTGGGCGACAAATCCTTGGGGAAGAGGGTAACGCGGGTATCCTGATACTCTTTTCTGAGCGCGGCATATTCCTCGGAACCATAAGTTACACCGGTTACCGCGTTAAAGACAGACATCCCTTCAGGTGCTTTCCCACCCTTAATGACGGCAACCTTCCGCTCGCCGATCTTCAAGATGACACCATTCTCCAGCTTCTCCACCAAGGAGATCCGCTTGGGTCGCCAGAAGATGCCGCAGGCGGTCTCATAGCGCTTCAGATTCATCAGCCTCTCTTCCAAAACCCCATCGCAATGATGGACAATGGCGATATCGCTATTGAGATCATTGATGCGATTGCGAATGCTTCTCATTCTGGCAAGATGCGCCTCTTCATCCTCTAAAAGGCCCTTGGCCTCTGCGTTGGTTACGCTTACCTTAAGAGGCTCTAAAATCTCCAGCTCCAAAAGCAGGCCGTAATGGTCGGAGGGGAATTTGCCGTCGAAGGTCTCATCGATCCGATGGTAAGAAACGGGCTTCACCGTATCGGGAGAGATAAAGCAAAAATCGATGGGCGTGCCGCCTTGGCAGTTGATATCGTAGCCATGGCAGGTGAGGCGTCTATCATTGGCTGTCTTCATATTAAGATCTACTAAAAAATCAGTCAGTGCCTTGTAACCGGGATAATCATAGGACAGATTGAAATCTCCTACCAACACCAAATTCTTCGCATCCAGCGCTTTGGCATAATCCCGAATCAGCCGCGTGCTATCGAGATGGCACTGATCGCCGAATCCATAATGGGTATCAAAGAAATGGAATTCTCTGCCGGTTTTCAGCTCCTTGAGCTTTGCCCAGATGCAGAAGCGATAGTGGCCCCAATCGCACCAGCCCTTGGAAGGAATATCGGGGGTATCGGAATACCAGAACCAGCCCTTATCCAAAAGCTCATAGGCGCCCTTTCTCCAAAGAATGGAGCAGCCCTCAATATCGGTGCGCTCATCACGATATTTATGGAAAATCTCATATTTATCGGAATAATCTTCCAAAATATAAGGCAGAAGGCCGGGTACTACTTCTTGAAAACCGATGATATCGGGATCATATTGATCCATCAAGGCCTTGATGCGAGGGGTACGCTCCTCAAAAGAATGGCCGCTGGCCTTATCGTTGCCGCTTCGAATATTAAAAGATACAACTTTCATTTTCATCTACCTCCTCAGATCGTAAAACTTACCGTCAACGCATCGTGCTCGGAGATGAGCATCCCCCAATGATGGACACCGCCGATCTCATAAGAAACCGGTACAATGCTCTCGCCGCGGCAGAGGACAAAATCCCGAATACCGGGGTCTGCCATATCGGCAAAGTTGCCCTTATAAGTAGGAGCAATATTATGGGGATCCAGCTCATAGCGGAAATCCTTCATCTCGCTGCGCAAGGTACGATAAGCCTCGTCCCCGATTCGCATTTCCATATTGGCTGCCACGACCACCGGAAGCTCTGCATATTTTGCAAGGGTTGCGGTAATCTTCTTGGCTACCTCTTGCTTTTGCTCTTCCTTGGAATCGGCATTCAGAAGGCCGAAGACCTTGCCTGTATTTTTATGCTTAAGGATTGCAAGGCCGGTATTCTCTGCAATGGCAACCGCCTCTTGAAGCTCAAAAAGATCGCTCTTAAAGTAGATGGGAGATGCGGTATCGGCAAAAACGCCGGTATAGGTCTTTTTAGTGGCAAGCACTTCCCCCTCTTTTTTGCCCACATCTCTTAGAGCAACCAAATCCCGATCCTGAGAAAACACCAAATGGCGAGCGGCCCATGCATGGTGGGAAATCTTCCCCTCATCAGCGGCATAAAGGCCGGAGCCCATCGAGAGAGAATAGAGGTCCACCGTCTGCTTGATCTCAAGCTCCAGCTCCAAGCCGTAATGGTCGGAGGGATATTTTCCCTCAATGGTATCGGTGATCCGTGCATAGGAGACAGGCTCTACCGTCTTGGGGGTAATGAAGCAAAAATCGATGGGCGTCTCATGGCCATGGTGCTCAGGATGATAGCCATGATAGGTACAGGAGAGATCATTCTCCAAAAGCTCATTCATATTCCGCACGGTCCTGCTCATGTATTTATAAGCGGGAGAATGATTAAACATATTGAAATCGCCGGTCATAAAGAAGGTGCGCACATTCATGGGCTTGAAATGATCCAAAATCAGCTTGGCGCTCTTCATCTGGCAATCATCGGAAAATCCATAATGGGTATTGAAGAAATGGAATTCTACACCGGTCTTCAGCTCCTTGAGCTTTACCCAGATGACCATCCGATGGCAGCCGATGGAATCCCACCCGCGGGAGACAACATTGGGCGTATCGGAAAGCCAGAAATAGCCCCGATCGACACATTCAAAAAGTTCCTTCTTCCAAAGGATGGTGCAGCCTTCGACATCAAAAGTCTCGCAGCGATATTTATGGAAAATCTCATACTTTTCGCCGTAGTCATCGGGGATATGCTTCATCCAACCGGGGACCACCTCTTGAAAACCGATCAAATCGGGATCAATACGGTCGATGATCTTTTTCAGCCGCGGCGCCCGCTCATCAAAGCTATGGCCATTGGGATCATTGGCGCTTCGAATGTTAAAGGATACTACTTTCATTTCTCTTCCCTCCTCTGAAAAACCCTCTTATAAAATGATCATTTTGCTATATATACCGAAATGGTCGGAGACATATTTCCCGCCCACCATATCGGTCATGACCTTGTAAGAAGTTGCCTTGATCGCCTTCGGCGTTACAAAGCAGAAATCGATGATATTGCCGCCGTTTTTATTTTTACCGTAGTTGGGCAGCGTTCCTTGGGTGGTGTCCTTCACCGTCAGCATATTGGTATTGGCCCAATAGGTAGTAAGAGTCTGATAGGCAGGAGCTGCTGAAGTAAGATTAAAATCGCCGGTCAGAATCACGCCCCCGCTGCCGGCCATGCTCTTGGCTCTTTTGATCAGCAGCTCTGCGCTGGGCACCTGGGGATCCGGCTTATAATCCACATGGGTATTAAAATAATGGAAAACTGCTCCGGTTTTACGCACCTGCAATTTTACCCATGTGCAGATGCGATAATGATCTGCGCCCCAACCCTTGCTCTCCTCTTCAGGGGTATCGGAAAGCCAGAAGGTGCCGCTATCTAAAAGCTTAAACTGGGATTTTCTATAGAAAATGGGGTTGGCCTCTGCGCCGCTGCCGTTATTTCGATATTCAACAATGGAATCATATTCATCACCAAGCATTTCAAGGAGATTCAGCTCCCATTCCAGGGTAACCTCCTGAAAGCCCATCAGATCGGCATCATAATCCTCCAGCACTTTTTTAAGGCGGGGCTTGCGCTCTGCCACCGAATGGCCATCGGGATCATTGGCGCAGCGAATATTATAGGAGACTACTTCAATTGCATTCTCTTTATAATACTTTACCCCATCGGCAGTGGTCGCTTCGGTTTTGGAGATGGGGGTATCGGCAAAGGGATCTTCCTCTCCCGAGGGCTGATTATTCTCATCCTGATCGTTTTGATCATTTTGATCCTCTTGATCGTTTTGATCGTTCTGCTCTTCATCGCCGCCCTGCTCCGGCTGCTCTTCCTTATCATCGGAAGATCCTTGATTGCCGGAAGGCGTTTGCTCCTCATCCTCAGAGGATTCTTGCTTATCCTCGGCAGGCTTTTGATGATTCTGCTGATCGGAGCTTCCCTGCTCCTCTTGCTCTATAATAATAGTACCGCCGGAAGGGTTCTGGTCCTGCCCCTCTATATAAGAATCGGCGGCGGCTGATTCTTGCTCATCGGAGACGCTTTTGCATCCTCCCAGCATCGAAAGAGCCAGCATTAAAATCATTGCAAAACATAAGCCTTTTTTCAACATGGATTTTTCTCCTCATTTTGCCTTCTCTTGTGCATATTCTACCACAGTGAAAAATAAAAAGAAAGCCTTTCTATGCAAAAAAAGCAAAAAACTAAGTTAAAAGTTGTCTTATCGAAAAAATGGAAAATATACTCCTTTTAGGGTGAGCAAGAATCGAACCTGCAAACAAAAAAGAGAAGATTCGTATGTTGTAACGAGTCTTCTCTTTCTTTTGGTCTGTTAAGTGATATGCTGCCCTTGGCAGCGTGATATTTTCTTTTGAAAAAACCTCGCCTGTGGCGAGATATTTTCAAAAAGAAAGTGATATTAAACCTTTTGGGTTTAGTGATATTCTATTCGCACATAACTTGCGAAGCAAATAACACTCGGCTGAAAGCCGAATAACACTGCGAAGCAATATCACTCGCCGCTCCGGCGAATAGAGTTGCGGGATACTCCGTTTGGAGTATCCCGCTATACCGAGCGTTTTCTTTTTTATACCAACTGGACGATGGCCATCTCTGCGCCATCACCACGACGGGGGCCGATCTTTACGATTCTGGTATAGCCGCCGTTGCGCTCCTCATAGTTGGGAGCAATTTCGGAAAACAGCTTGTTTACAACGTCTTCCTTGGTAATATAAGCAATTGCCTGACGCTTTGCATGCAGCGTGTTGGCTTTGCCGAGGGTAATCATTTTTTCGGTGGCTCTGCCGACTTCTTTTGCTCTGGTGAGAGTGGTCTCAACGGAGCCGTTCTCCAGCAGATAAGTCACCATGCCTCTGAGCATCGCCTTACGATGTGCGGTAGGACGGCCCAATTTTCTATATCCGGACATGAGTAAACCTCCTTTGCTAATCAGTTAAATAATTATTCGTCGTCTTTCTTCAGTGCGAGGCCCAAAGATGCGATCTTTCCGATCACCTCATCCAAGGACTTTCTACCCAAGTTACGAACCTTCATCATGTCTTCTTCACTCTTATTGATCAGATCCTCAACCGTATTGATGCCGGCACGCTTCAGGCAGTTGAAGGAGCGGACAGAAAGATCCAGCTCTTCAATGGTCATCCGCAGAGCGGTAATGGTCTTGGACTCTTCCTTCTCTACCATGATCTCAGCGTTCTTAGCCTTCTCGGAAAGATCAATGAACAGAGAAAGATGCTCGTTCATTACCTTTGCAGCCAAGGAAACTGCATCGCAAGCAGAGATAACGGAATTGGTCCATACTTCGAGGGTCAGCTTATCGAAATCGGTGATCTGGCCTACACGGGTGTTTTCCACCTTGTAGTTTACCTTTACCACGGGAGAGAAATCACTGTCTACCGCCAGCATATTGGGCTGGTTCTCGGTATAAACCTTGTTCTTCTCAGCAGATACATAGCCGCGGCCATGGTCCAGAATCAGCTCCATATTCAATACGGCGCCTTCACCCAGAGTAGCAAGTACATGATCGGGGTTGATGATCTCCACATCGCTATCGGCTTTAATATCACCGGCAGTTACAACGCAGGGACCTTTCGCCTCGATAAAGACAAGCTTCTGCTCATCACAATAAAGCTTGGGGATAATGCCCTTAATGTTCAGAACGATCTCTGTAACATCTTCCTTGACGCCCTCCAGAGTCGTAAACTCATGGGGAACATCATTGATCTTTGCGGCAACGACCGCACAGCCGGGCAGGGAGGAAAGCAGAATCCGGCGGAGAGAATTGCCCAAAGTGAGGCCATATCCTCTCTCCAGAGGCTCAGCTACAAAGCGGCCATACTCACCGTTGTCTCCGATTACCTCTGTCTCGATCCGGGGTCTTTCTATTTCGATCATATCTAATACCTCCAATCAATCTATTTCATTCAACATCCTAATTCGTCTGCCAAAGAGCCGCAGCCCTTTGGATTCGCAACGCCAAAAACCACGTTGCAGAGTAATTCCCCTTACACCACGCGAAGCCCGATAGGGGCGCCGCGGCATAAGACACTCCTTATTTGGAGTACAACTCGACGATCAGGTGGGTCTCGATCGGGAGGTCGATGTCCTCGGCTTCTGCTACGCCGACGACTTTACCGGAAGTGCCGTTGAGCTCCAGCCACTTAACGATGGCGCGCTTCTCATTAGCCTCCTGGATCGCCTTGATCTTGGGAGAGCTCATGCTCCCCTCTTTGAGAGCGATTACATCGCCCACATTAACCAAGATGGAAGGAATGTTTACTTTCTTACCATTTAAGGTAAAGTGCCCGTGGCGGACCAACTGCCGAGCCTCGGGTCTGGACATAGCAAAGCCTAATCTGTAAACCACGTTGTCCAATCTGCTCTCTACGATAGACAGCAGGTTGTCACCGGTAACGCCCTGTTTCTTCTCAGCCATTTCAAAGTACTTAGCGAACTGGCTCTCCAAAACGCCATAATACTTTCTGACTTTTTGCTTCTCTCTGAGCTGAAGACCATACTCAGATACTTTCTTTCTGCCCTGACCATGCTGGCCGGGAGCATATGCGCGACGTGCAATCGCACACTTATCGGAATAGCAGCGCTCGCCCTTCAGGAAAAGCTTCTGCCCTTCTCTACGGCATTGACGGCATACTGCGCCGGTATATCTAGCCATATCGTTATCCTCCTTATACTCTTCTTCTCTTCGGGGGTCTGCAGCCATTATGGGGGATGGGGGTAACATCCTTAATCAGGGTGATCTCCAAACCTGCGGTCTGCAGAGCACGGATAGCAGCCTCACGGCCGGCACCCGGTCCCTTAACATACACTTCCACAGTCTTCAGACCATGCTCCATAGCAGCCTTAGCAGCCTGCTCTGCAGCCATCTGAGCGGCAAACGGAGTGCTCTTTCTGGAACCCTTAAAGCCCATCTCGCCGGCGGATGCCCAAGAAATAGCATTACCGTTTACATCAGAGATGGTAACCAGAGTGTTATTGAAGGTAGAGCGAATGTGAGCGGCTCCACGTTCAATATTCTTTTTAACACGGCGCTTGCCGGTTGTTTTCTTAACATTCTTAGCAGCCATTCTTATTCACTCCTTACTTCTTTTTATTTGCCATTGTTTTTCTGGGGCCCTTTCTGGTACGGGCGTTGGTCTTAGATCTTTGGCCCCGAACAGGTAAACCTTTTCTATGTCTAGTTCCTCTGTAGCATCCGATTTCGATCAGACGCTTAATATCCAAAGCAACATTTCTTCTCAGATCGCCTTCTACTGCATAGCCATCCATTGCAGCGCGGATTGCAGCGACTTCTGCCTCGGTGAGATCCTTCACACGGGTGTCGGGGTTCACGCCGGCAGCAGCCAGGATGTCATTGGACGTTTTACGGCCAATACCGTAAATATAAGTCAAGCCGATCTCTACGCGCTTTTCCTTCGGTAAATCGATACCAGCAATTCTTGCCATTTGGTTATTACACCTCCATTTTAATCAAGCGGCCGCAAGGCTTAGCCTTGTTTTTGCTTGTGTTTCGGGTTCTGGCAAATTACCATCACCTTACCATGTCTTCTAATGATTTTGCATTTTTCGCAAATGGGTTTAACGGAAGGTCTTACCTTCATTGAAAATACCTCCTTCGTTATAGCGAATTACTTCGCTCTCCAGATAATTCTGCCTTTGGTCAGATCATAGGGAGACATCTCCACCGTAACCTTATCACCGGGCAGGATTTTAATATAATTCATTCGCAGCTTGCCGGAAATATGGGCGTGAATCTTATGGCCGCCCTCCAGCTCAACCATGAAATTTGCGTTGGGCATTGCTTCGACGACAACGCCTTCCACTTCAATCATATCTTCTTTTGACATAGGTCCTCCTATTATGCTTCAATCACAATAAATTCTGAACATTATACCTGCGTCAGGATATGACCGCAGTTCTCATCAATATAGAAGGTATGCTCATAATGTGCGCTGAGCTTGCCGTCTGCTGTCGTAACAGTCCAGCCGTCCTCATTACTGATAATGACCTTATCGGTTCCCTGATTGATCATCGGCTCAATGGCCACGGTCAGCCCCTTAGGGAGCCGCATCCCATGGCCTGCTCTGCCGAAATTCGGTACATTGGGATCTTCATGCAGGGCGCGGCCGATGCCGTGGCCTACAAAATCCTTCACCGGAGAGTAGCCGTATTGCTGCACATAACTCTCGATGCAATTCCCGATATCGCCGAGGCGTACCCCGCCGCGAAGCAGCTGATACGCTTCCATCAGAGAAGCTCTGGTTACCTCTACCAACTGCCTTGCTTCGTCGGATACAGTTCCGACCATAAAGGTATTGGCAGTGTCCCCATGAAAACCGCCGATATAGGCGCCCACATCCACGCTTACAATATCTCCATCCCGAATCACTGTCCGTTCATCGGGGATTCCGTGGATCACCACATGATTGATGGAGATACAAGCGCTTGCGGGAAATCCGCCGTAGCCCTTAAAGGAGGGCTTGGCGCCCTTGGAGCGGATATAGCTTTCTATGATCCGGTCCAGCTCTTTGGTGGTCATCCCCGCAGAGATGCTCTCTCCCGCCGTTTGAAGGGCGCCGGCGGCAATTGCGCCGGCTTTCCGCATCAAACGAATATCACTATCGGATTTTAGAATCATCATTTCAAAAACGCCTCGATAGCTTCAAAGGTTGCCTTGGTGGTCTCGGCCAGCTCTTCGCGGCCGCGCACCAATACCAGCTTGCCCTCCGCTTCATAGAAGCTCTTAAGGGGCTCGGTGGTTTCATGATAAGTGTTCAGGCGATCCAGCACGGTTGCAGGCTCATCATCCTTGCGGATAATCAGCTCTGCTTGGCAGGCATCGCAATGTTTATTGTCTGCAGAGGGCTTAAAATCAATATGATAGGTCATCCCGCAGGCGGGGCAGACCCGTCTGCCGCTCATCCGCTTTACAATCTCCTCATCGGCCACCTCGATGGACAATGCCATATCGATCTCGATACCCATTGCCTTGAGGGCTTCCGCCTGAGGGATGGTACGGGGAAAACCGTCCAGAATAAAGCCGTTGCTGCAATCATCCTCCGCCAACCGCTCGCGGATCATGCCGATTACCACTTCATCGGGGACCAGCTTGCCGGCATTAATCAGGCTTTCCGCCTGCTTGCCAAGCTCCGTCCCGTTATGAATGGCAGCACGGATCATGTTGCCGGTGGAGATGGTGGGGATGCTGTATTTTTTACAAATGTTTTCTGCTTGGGTGCCTTTTCCGGCACCGGGCGCACCTAAAAGAATCATCTTCATAATCGTGCACCTATTCCTTATTCAAGGAAGCCCTTGTAATGACGCATCAGCATCTGGGATTCCAGAGTCTTCATGGTCTCGATTGCTACGCCTACAACGATCAGCAAGGTGGTACCGCCGATGGCAACTGCTGCCAAGTTTTGGTTGATCATTGCCGCGATGTTGGGCAGAGCGGAGATGAGCCCTAAGAAGATTGCGCCGATCAGGGTTACGCGATTGAGGCTCTTGGTAATGAAATCTGCAGTGGGCTTACCGGGGCGAATACCCATGATAAAGCCGCCGTTCTTCTTCAGATTATTGGCTACCTCTACGGGATTGAAGGTAATCACCGTGTAGAAATAGCTGAAGAAGATGATCAGCAGGAACATTACCAGCATATAGAGCCAGCCGCCAACGTTGATGGCATTCACCACTGCTGCAAACCAACCCTTATTCAAAGAGGGGAAGAAGTTTACAATGGTGGGGGGCAGCATGACAAAGGACTGAGCAAAGATGATGGGCAGTACACCGGTCATATTCACCTTCAAGGGAATATTGGTGTTCTGACCGCCATACATTTTGCGGCCCTTCACCTGCTTTGCATACTGAACAGGGATCCGGCGCTCACCGTTGGTTACGAATACGACAAAGCCGATCATTGCAATGACAACTACTGCCATACCCACAGCCAGAATCCAGTGCAGAGCATCTGCCTGAACCAGAGAGATGAGGGTCCAGCCCATATCGGGCAAGCCTGCCACGATACCTGCGAAGAGCAGGATAGAGATCCCGTTGCCGATACCCTTTTCGTTGATCTTCTCACCCAACCACATGATCACGGTTGCGCCTGCGGCGAAGGTGAAGACGATAACCAGAGCACCGAATACACCGGCATTCTCTGCCACAACGCCTGTCTGATTCTTCAATACCGTATAGTAACCGAAGCCCAGCAGGAAGGAGAATGCGATAGAGAGATAACGGGTCCAACGATCCATAATCTGCTTACCGCGCTCGCCGTCTTCCTTCATCAGCCGCTCAAGAGCGGGGATTGCAACCATCAAAAGCTGCATGATAATGGAAGCGTTGATATAGGGAGAGATGGAAAGAGAGAAAATAGTCGCGCTTTCCATCGCACCACCGGACATGATGTTCAGATAAGAAAAGATATTACCGGTCTCTGCATAGCCTTGGAACAATGCGTTCATGGCATCTGCATCAAGGAAAGGCACGGTAATGTTGCATCCCAGCCGGAAAAGCAGGATGATAAATGCGGTAAACAGGATCTTCTTTCTCAAATCCTGGACAGCCCAGGCATTTCTGAAGACGCTGAACATTTTACATCACCTCAACCTTTCCGCCGACAGCCTCGATTTTTTCTTTCGCACCGGCAGTAACCTTAACGGCCTTGACGGTGATCGCCTTGTCAACGGAACCGGAGCCGATTACCTTCAAGCCATCCCAAGCTTTCTTGGAAAGACCTGCTTCGATAACCGCATTAATGTCTACAACATCGCCTGCATTGAATTTATTGAGGTCATCCAGATTGATGACAACAAATTTCTTGGCAAAGATGTTGTTGAATCCGCGCTTGGGCAAGCGTCTGTGCAAAGGCATCTGACCGCCTTCAAAGCCCAGACGGATGCTGCCGCCGGAACGGGCCTTCTGACCCTTATGGCCATGGCCGCCGGTCTTACCGTTGCCGGATGCGGGGCCGCGGCCCTTTCTCTTCGCTACGGTAGTAGAACCGCTTACAGGAGCAAGTTCGTGTAATTTCATACTGTTTCCTCCTCCTTACTTAACATTCTCAACCTGGAGCAGGTGAATGATTTTCTTAATTTTACCCTGAGTAGCAGCGTTCTCGGGCTGGATGGTGGAATCGCCGATCTTTCTGAGACCCAGTGCATTAGCAGTTGCGATCTGACCGTCCTTGCAGCCGATGAGGCTCTTTACCAGAGTTACTTTAATGTTTTTTACTTTAGCCATTATCGTGCCCCCCTTAACCTAAGATTTCTTCCACGGTCTTGCCGCGCTTTGCAGCAACGGAAGCGGCATCGCAGCAAGCTGCGAGACCTGCCAGGGTAGCATTGACAACGTTCCGCTTATTTCTGGAACGCAGAGCCTTGGTTCTGATATCCTTGATACCTGCCATCTCCAATACCGCACGAACTGCGCCGCCGGCGATAACACCGGTACCGGGAGCAGCGGGCTTCATGATAACCATGGAAGCGCCGTACTTACCTACGATATCGTGGGGGATGGTGGTGTCCTTCAAATTCACTTTGATCATGTTCTTCTTTGCATCCTCGATACCCTTGCGGATAGCTTCGGGCACCTCAGCAGCCTTACCCAGACCTGCACCTACATTGCCGTTGCCGTCGCCGACAACGATCAGTGCGGAGAATTTCATGATCCGGCCGCCCTTAACGGTCTTGGAAACCCGATTCAGGGAGACAACTCTCTCTTGAAGGTCAAGAGTGCTTGCATCAATCATATTAGCCATTATTCTTCTCCTCCAATTAGAATTTCAGTCCGCCTTCACGGGCGCCTTCGGCCAGTGCCTGAACACGGCCGTGGTAAACAAAGCCACCTCTGTCGAACACAACGTTCTCGATCTTGGCCTTCAATGCACGCTCAGCAACCAGAGCGCCAACCTTCTTGGCTGCGTCCTTATTACCGCCGTATACACCAAAGTCCTTCTCCACAGTGGAGGCACTTACAAGAGTCTTGCCGCTCACGTCATCGATCACTTGAGCGTAAATATGCTTTGCAGAACGGAAAACGCAAAGACGGGGGCACTCGGGAGTACCGGAGATTTTGGAGCGTACCCGTTTATGTCTCTTAATTCTTGCAGCATTGCTGTCAGGTTTCTTAACCATAATCGTTTCCTCCCTTTATTATTTCGCGCCTTTACCGGCTTTACCTTCTTTATGCTTAACAACCTCGTCCACATAGCGAACGCCGGCACCCTTATAGGGCTCGGGGGGACGCTTAAAGCGAACGTTTGCAGCAAAATGGCCAACCAGCTGCTTATCAATACCGGAGATCACAACTCTGTTTTGAGCAGGAACCTCGATGGTGATGCCATCAACAGGCTCCATGATAACCGGATGGGAAAAGCCCAGGTTCATGTTTAAGGTTTTACCCTGCAGCTGTGCTCTGTAACCAACACCACGGATCTCAAGCTCTTTCTTGTAGCCGTTGGTAACACCCTCTACCATATTGGCGATCAGGGTTCTGGTCAGGCCGTGAAGAGAGCGATGCTCTTTCACATCGCTGGGGCGGGTTACCAAAATCTCAGTGCCCTCTACAGCGATTGCCATATCGGGATGCATGGTCTTGGTCAGAGTACCCTTGGGGCCCTTGACAGTGATGGTATTGTCACTATCGATCTTTACTTCTACACCTGCGGGAATAGTGATCGGTTTTCTACCAATTCTCGACATCAGAATTCCTCCTTACCATACGAAGGCCAGCACTTCGCCGCCTACGCCCATTTTTCTGGCCTGCTTATCGGTCATCACACCCTTGGAGGTGGATACGATTGCAACGCCAAGACCTTTCATTACACGGGGCATATCCTCAACGCCGGCATAGATCCGAAGACCGGGCTTGGAGATTCTCTTCAGGCCCTGGATGATACGGGTCTTATTCTCGCCGTATTTCAGAGTGAGGACAATTTTGCCCTGAAGGCCGTCTTCTTCAACCTTCATCTCTTTGATATATCCCTCGTCGAGCAGGATCTGGCAGATAGCCTTCTTCATGTTCGAAGCAGGGATTTCTACAGTTTCATGCTTTGCAGCGTTTGCATTCCGCACACGGGTAAGCAAATCTGCGATAGGATCAGTAATCTGCATTTCTTGCTCCTCCTTACCAGCTTGCTTTCTTAACTCCGGGAATCTGGCCCTTATAAGCCAACTCACGGAAGCAAATTCTGCAAATGCCGTAGTTTCTCAAATAAGCATGGGGACGACCGCAGATTTTGCATCTGTTGTACTCTCTGGTTGCATACTTCTGGGTCTTCTGCTGCTTTAAGATCATAGATTTCTTAGCCATTTTTGTTCCTCCTCCTTATTTCTCAAAAGGAGCGCCGAACAGGGTCAGCATCTCTTTGGCTTCTTCATCGGTCTTAGCGGTGGTAACGAAGATGATATCCATACCACGGATCTTATCGACCTTATCATACTCGATCTCGGGGAAGATCAACTGCTCCTTCACGCCGAATGCATAGTTGCCACGGCCGTCGAAGCCATTGGCGTTAATGCCGCGGAAGTCGCGCACGCGGGGCAGAGCGGTGTTGAAGAGTCTATCCATAAACTCATACATCTTCTCGCCGCGCAGGGTAACCTTTGCACCAATTGCCATGCCTTCGCGAAGCTTAAAGTTCGCAACGGACTTACGAGCTCTGGTGGGAACAGCCTTCTGGCCGGTAATGAGTGCCAACTCGGCACATACATTCTCAATGACCTTTGCGTTGTCTTTTGCGTCGCCGCAGCCGACATTCAATACAATTTTATCCAGCTTGGGGATCTGCATCACGCTCTTGTAAGCGAATTTCTTCATCAGAGCAGGAGCGATCTCTTTGCTGTAAAGCTCAGACATTCTAGACATAGTTCTTTACTCCTCCTTAGAAAATTTCGCCACAATCTTTATTCTTGCAGACACGCTTCTTCTGGCCGTCTACGACAGTGTGGCCCATGCGGCCGGCAGTCTTGCACTTGGGGCATACTACTTGAACCTTGGATGCATAGATTGCACCCTCGGCCTCAATGCGGCCGCCGGTCTCACCCTGGCGGCGGGGCTTAACGTGCTTGATGACCATGTTTGCTTTCTCCACGATCACCTTGCCCTCCTTGGGGCTGACTTCCAGAACCTTACCCTTAAGGCCCTTGGAAGAACCGGAGATCACCAGAACGGTATCACCTTTTTTAACATGCAGTTTATTCATTCTGACGCGCACCTCCTTACAGTACCTCGGGAGCCAGGGAAAGGATCTTGGTATAATCCTTATCACGCAGCTCTCTGGCTACAGGCCCAAAGATACGGGTACCTCTGGGGTTTTTGTCTTCACGGATAATAACGGCAGCGTTCTCGTCGAAACGGATGCTGGAGCCATCGGCTCTCTTAACGCCTTTTACAGTGCGCACTACTACTGCCTTCACAACGTCGCCCTTTTTCACGGTGCCGCCGGGAGCAGCTTTCTTCACAGAGCAAACAACTACATCGCCAATACCTGCGTATCTTCTTCTTGTACCGCCAAGTACCTTGATGCACATCAACTCTTTCGCACCGGTATTGTCGGCAACTTTAAGATAAGTTTGTTGCTGTATCACGACTTAGTCCTCCTTTAATTATTTAGCCTTCTCGATAATACGAACAAGGCGCCATCTCTTGTCCTTGGAAAGAGGTCTGGTTTCCATAACCTCAACAGTATCGCCAATGCCGCACTCATTGTTCTCATCATGAGCCTTCAGCTTGTAGGTGGTCTTGATAACCTTCTTATACAAGGGGTGCTTTACATTGTCTTTAATGGCTACGACGATGGTCTTATCCATCTTGTCGCTTACAACCTCGCCTACGCGGGTTTTTCTCAAAGTTCTTTCCATGTTTCTCACTCCTTCTTAAGATTACTTGGACTCACGGAGCTCAAGCTCACGAAGAATCGTATTTACACGGGCAATGTCCTTCTTAACGGCAGCGATCCGCTGGGGATTATCCAACTGATTGGTCGCGTGCTGGAATTTCAGGTTAAAAAGCTCCTTCTTCAGGTCGTTGAGCTTATTGGTCAGTTCTGTTGCGTTCATTTCTCTTACTTTATTAGCCTTCATTCTTCGTCACCACCTTCAGTTTCCTTTACAACAAACTTACACTTAACAGGAAGCTTGTGCATAGCGAGACGCATAGCCTCACGGGCCAGCTCTTCGGATACATCTGCGATCTCAAAGAGGATGCGGCCGGGCTTAACTACTGCTACCCAATACTCAGGGGAACCTTTACCGGAACCCATGCGGGTTTCAGCGGGCTTCGCAGTTACGGGCTTATCGGGGAATACCTTGATCCACACACGACCGCCTCTCTTGAGGTAACGGGTCATGGCGATACGGGCAGCCTCGATCTGGTTGTTGGTCAGCCATGCGGGCTCCAGAGCCTGCAGACCAAAATCGCCGTATGCGATGGTGTTGCCGCGGGTAGCCTTACCCTTCATGCGGCCTCTTTGAACTCTTCTGTATTTTACTCTCTTAGGAATTAACATTACTTAGCTCCTCCTTCTTTTTTCGGAGCCTTCTTGACATCGGCAAGGATCTCACCTTTGTAGATCCATACCTTTACGCCGATCTTACCGTAGGTGGTATTGGCCTCGGTGAAACCGTAGTCGATGTCTGCTCTCAAAGTCTGCAGAGGAATGGTACCCTCGTGATAGCATTCGCTTCTTGCGATCTCAGCACCGTTCAAACGGCCGGATACCATAACCTTGATACCCTTAGCGCCGGTTCTCATGGTGTTGCCGATCGCCTTCTTCATGGCGCGGCGGAAAGCGATACGCTTCTCCAGCTGCTGGGCGATGTTCTCGGCAACGAGCTGGCTGCTGGTGTCCATGTTCTTAACCTCAACGATATTGATGTTGACCTTCTTACCGGTCATATCCATCAATTCCTTCTTCAGCTTCTCGATCTCTGCGCCGCCGCGACCGATTACCAAACCGGGCTTTGCGCAATGCAGGAAGATGCGGATGCTGTTGCCCTCTGCGGTTCTCTCGATTTCGATATCGGGAATACCGGCAGCGTAGAGCTTCTTCTTCAGGAACTTACGGATGTTATAGTCCTCCAGAATCAGATCGCCGACTTTGCCGTCTGCTGCGATCCATCTGGAATCCCAGTTCTTAATAACCCCGACTCTCAGGCCGTGGGGATTTACTTTCTGACCCATTGATTACGCCTCCTCCAATACAATAGTAACATGAGAGGTCCGCTTATTGATGCGGAACGCTCTGCCCTGTGCTCTGGGCATGATTCTCTTCAGGATAGGACCGGGGCAGGCATAGCACTTTGCTACAACCAGCTTATTTACATCCATCCCGTTATTGTGCTCGGCGTTGGCCATTGCGCTCTTGAGCAGCTTGTATACAGGCTCAGAAGCGGCTTTATTGGTATTCTGCAGAATCGCTGCTGCGTACTTTGCGGGCTTATTGCGGATCAGATCCAAAACCACGCTTACCTTACGAGGAGAGATTCTGAGATATTTCAAATGTGCAGTTGCTTGCATTTCGTTCTTCCTCCTTATTTAGTGGTCTTGGAGCCTGCATGGCCCTTAAAGGTTCTGGTGGGCGCAAACTCACCCAACTTATGACCAACCATATCCTCGGTTACATATACAGGCACATGCTTTCTGCCGTCATGGACAGCGATGGTATGGCCTACAAAATCCGGAAAGATGGTGGATGCGCGGGACCAGCTCTTGAGAACTCTCTTCTCGCCGGACTCGTTCATTGCTTGAATTCTTGCTAAAAGCTTGGGATCTACAAAAGGTCCCTTTTTGGTACTTCTACTCATTCTCTATATGCCTCCCTTCCGGATTACTTCGCATTCCGACGTTTTACGATAAACTTGTCGGTCTTATTTTTCTTGCTTCTGGTCTTATAACCAAGAGCGGGCTTACCCCAAGGAGTAACAGGGCCGCTGCGGCCGATGGGGGACTTACCTTCACCACCGCCGTGGGGGTGATCGCAGGGGTTCATTACAGAACCGCGAACGGTAGGACGAATACCCATGTGGCGCTTTCTGCCGGCCTTACCGATGGAAACATTGGCATGCTCGCCATTGGATACAACGCCGATTACTGCCATGCAGTTGAGGCGAACCAGGCGAACCTCACCGGAGGGAAGGCGAACCTGAGCGTAGCCGTTCTCTTTTGCCATCAGCTGAGCGCTGTTGCCTGCGGAACGAACCAACTGAGCGCCCTTACCGGGATAAAGCTCAACATTGTGGATAACAGTACCCACGGGGATGCTCTCCAAGGGAAGAGCGTTACCGGGCTTAATATCTGCAGCAGCGCTGGAGATGACCGTATCGCCGACCTTCAGGCCTTCGGGGCAGATGATATAGCTCTTTTCGCCATCCTCATATTGGAGCAGAGCGATGAAAGCGGTACGATTGGGATCGTACTGAATGGAGGTAACCTTTGCGGGAACATCCATCTTGTTTCTCTTGAAATCGATGATTCTGTACTTAACCTTGTTGCCGCCGCCCTGATGACGAACGGTGATGCGGCCATAGCTGTTGCGGCCGGCATTCTTCTTCAGAGTGGTCAGCAGGCTCCGCTCGGGAGCATCCTTGGAAAGGCAGCTGTAGTCCACATTGGTCATCTGGCGTCTGGCCGGAGAAGTAGGTTTATAAGTTTTCATTGCCATAACATTCTCCTCCTTACATCATGCCGTCAAAGAACTCGATGGTCTTTGAATCAGCAGTCAACTTCACATAGGCTTTCTTCCATGCAGCAGTTTTGCCCACATGAACGCCCATTCTCTTTTCCTTACCGCGTACATTGACAACGGTAACCTTCTCAACGGAAACCTTGAAGATTTCCTCAACCGCATTTTTGATCTCGATCTTATTGGCATCCTTTGCTACCTGGAAAACATAGGTCTTTTCCTGCATGGAAGCCATGGACTTCTCGGAGACAATGGGTTTCATAATAATATCGTAATTGGATTTCATTATGCATACACCTCCTCAAGTTGCTTTACAGCATCCTGGGTCAGGATCAGCGTGTCATGCTTCAGGATGTCGTAAGTGTTGATGGTGTTTACACGTGCAGCCTTCACACCGGGGATGTTTGCAGCGCTCTTCACAAAGAAGAGGTTGGTTGCGCTATTTACAACCAGAGCGTTCTCGGTGTTGAGAGCCTTCATCATGCCAACAACAGTCTTGGTTTTATACTCTTCCATCTCGATCTTATCCAGAACGATCAGCTTGCCCTCGGCCAGCTTGGAAGAGATTGCGGAAAGCAGAGCCAGCTTCTTCACCTTACGATTGAGGCTGAAGCGATAGTCGCGGGGCTTGGGTGCGAATACCACACCACCGTGGGTCCAATGGGGAGCGCGGGTAGAACCCTGACGGGCACGACCGGTTCCCTTCTGGCGCCAAGGCTTGATGCCGCCGCCGGAAACCTCTGCACGGGTCAGAGCGGATTGGGTGCCCTGACGCTGATTTGCCAGATAGTTGGTTACTGCCATATGCATAGCAGCTTCATTTACCTTTACGCAAAAAATGGAATCTGCAAGGTCCATGGTGGAAACTTTTGCACCACTCATGTCAAATACATCAACGTTTGCCATTTTCAATTATCCTCCTTACTTAACCATTTTTAACGGTGTTCTTAACGGTTACGATAGAGCCCTTAGGACCGGGGATCGCACCCTTAACAACCAAAAGATTATTCTCAACGTCGACCTTTACTACGTCGAGATTCTGAACAGTTACCTGAACAACACCCATATGACCGGGCATCTTCTTGCCCTTGAAGATACGGGAGGGAGAGGAGCACGCGCCCATAGAACCTGCATGGCGATGAACAGGACCGCCGCCGTGGGTCATGGGAGTGCGATGGCCGCCGTAGCGCTTGATGGTGCCGGCGAAGCCTTTACCCTTGGAAATACCGGTAACGTCTACTGCGCTGCCTACCTCAAAAGCATCAGCGGTGATGACATCACCTACATTATAATTATCAGTGTCTTCCAGACGGAACTCCTTCAACACCTTCTTGTAGCCAACGCCGGCCTTATCAAAGTGGCCTTTCATGGGCTTGGTTACTTTCTTTTCGCTGACATCCTGATAGCCCAGCTGCAAAGAAGCGTAGCCGTCGTTCTCAACGGTCTTCTTCTGAACTACGGTGCAGGGGCCTGCCTGGATGACAGTTACCGGAATTACATTTCCGATCTCATCGAAAACCTGAGTCATTCCGATTTTCTTTCCGATAATACCTTTCTTCATTTCTAACTTACCTCCATTTGGTTATTGGTTGATTTTCATCAACATGACCTTCTCACCCGAGCGCTTACAGCTTGATCTCAAGCTCAACGCCGGCAGGAAGTTCTACGCTTGCAAGAGCCTCAGCGGTCTTGGCAGCGGGCTTCACAATGTCGATCAGACGCTTGTGAGTACGTCTTTCGAACTGCTCTCTGGAATCCTTATACTTATGAACAGCGCGCAGGATGGTTACAACCTCTTTCTTGGTGGGAAGGGGGATCGGACCGGATACAACTGCGCCGGTTCTCTGTGCGGTCTCCAGGATCTTCTGAGCAGCCTGATCTACCAAAGTAGAATCATAACCTTTTACTCTGATTCTGATTTTTTCAGCCATTCTTGATTAGCCTCCTTTTCATATTTGACTCTTGGGCCTCGACGATATCGGCGGAAAATCATTTAACACTCTGCCGGGTGTTTCACCCTTGAGCATTAAATAAATCGGGCTCATCACCCGAACAAAGCCCCGTATCATTTAAGCGGCTTACGCGGCACGCCGCGCAGTTCCAAGAACGGTCGAATCTTTGCTTTTCCTCTGACTTGCGCCCGACTCTTTGGCCGGACTTGCTCCACGGAAATTTCCCATATCCGCCGGGAAAACTCGGCGCTATGGCCACCTCCCGTTTCGTCGCATCCACAGTCATGCTTGAGTATTCTAACACACTTATCCGGGAATTTCAAGTGTTTTTTCAAAATTTTTTCTATATTTTTTACAAAGTTTTTCTAACTTTTTCTGTCAATTTGCACAAACCACAATTTCTTGTATTTTGGCTCTTTTTTACACCCTAAATATGGGTTTTGCCCAATATTGATATTTTATTGTCTTTTAATTATCTTTACTTTTTCTCCTGCAGGTGTTATACTGAGGTTAGGGGTTTTCAAACCCTATATTATAATAAGGAAGGTTTTATTATGAAAGATCCTATCTTAGTGATTATGGCAGCCGGTATGGGTAGCCGCTACGGCGGTCTGAAGCAGATTGACCCTGTGGACAATGCAGGGGATATTATCATGGACTTTTCGGTCTTTGATGCCATGAAGGCAGGCTTTAAGAAATTTGTCTTTGTCATCAAAAGAGAAATTGAAAAGGATTTTAAGGAGGTCATCGGCGATCGGATCTCTCAACGAGCCGAGGTCCATTATGTATTCCAAGAGCTTACCAAAGTCCCCGAAGGGACTGTTATCCCCGAAGGCAGAATCAAGCCTTGGGGCACCGGCCATGCCATCCTTTGCTGCAAGGAGGTATTGGATGCGCCCTTCGCTGTCATCAATGCGGATGATTTCTATGGCAGAGATGCATTCCAAAAGCTTTATGACCATCTGATCTCTATCCAAGAGGAAGAGCCCATGAAGATTGCCATGGTTGGTTATGTCCTGGAGAATACATTGACCGATAACGGCCATGTGGCAAGAGGCGTCTGCCGCGTGAGCGAGGATGGCTATCTGCAAAAGATCGACGAGCGGACCATGATCCAAAAGATTGACGGGCAGGCCCATTATTCCGAGGACGGGGGAGAGAGCTTTGTGCCGGTGGCCAACGATGCGCCGGTCTCCATGAATATGTGGGGCTTCCCCTTGGCATATCTTCGGGCATTAGAGGAAAAATTCCCCGTCTTCCTTCAGACAACCGTAAAAGAGAATCCTTTGAAATCGGAATTTTATCTGCCGATAGTGGTAGATGAGCTGCTTTCGGAAAAGGCCGCTACTGTCAAGGTGCTGCATAGCGCCGATAAATGGTTTGGCGTAACCTATAAAGAAGATAAGCCGGCAGTAATGGCAGGGATCCAAGGCTTGAAGGACGCAGGCCTTTATCCCCAGGATCTTTGGAAAGAGTAAAGAGGTCATGCAGCAAAAACTCAAAAATGTAATTGACGCCTTCGCCTTTATCGGCGAGGTAATCGAAACCAAGCCCTTCGGAAGCGGGCATATCAACGATACCCTTTTGCTGACCACCAATAAGGGCGCGCAGTATATCCTTCAGCAGATGAACACCTATGTCTTTCCCCATCCTCAGCAGCTGATGGAAAATGTATTCAGCGTTACCGAATATCTTAAAAAGAGAATCGTAGAGCGGGGAGGGAACCCCAATCGGGAGACCCTTACCTTTATCAAGACAAAGAGCGGGGCCCTTTACTATGATGGCCCCGAGGGTGCATTTCGTGCCTATCGCTTCCAAGGGGATCTCTTCGCTTTGGATTCCGCCCGCAGCCCTAAGGATTTTTATGCCAGCGGCAAGGCTTTCGGAAAATTCCAATCTTTGCTTGCCGATTATCCTGCGGCAGAGCTTTTTGAAACCATCCCTCATTTTCACGATACGCCCGCGCGCTTCGAGCAATTAAAAGAAGCCATTGCAAAAAATGAGGCGGGCAGGGTAGAGGCCGTTGCTGAGGAGATTGCCTTTGCGCTGGATCGAGAGCAGGAAAGCGGCTTGATCATGGAATTGCAAAAGCAAGGAATTCTTCCCCTGCGGGTAACCCATAATGATACCAAGCTGAATAATGTATTGCTGGATCCCAAGACCGAAGAAGGAGTCTGCGTCATCGATTTGGATACGGTCATGCCCGGCCAAGCTATCTTCGATTTCGGCGATTCCATCCGCTTTGGCGCATCCACTGCCGCCGAAGACGAGCAAGATCTTAGCAAGGTGGAATTGGATCTTGAGCTTTTTGCCGCGTATACCAAAGGATTCTTAGAGGGCTGCGGCGATTGCCTCAGTGATCAGGAGAAGAGCCTGCTGCCTACCGGCGCGTGGACCATGACCTTAGAATGCGGAATCCGATTCCTCGCTGATTATCTCAATGGAGATTGCTATTTCAAGACCGCGTACCCTGCGCATAATTTGGTGCGGGCGCGCACTCAATTTAAGCTGGTGCGGGAGATGGAAGAAAAGCAGGATCAAATGCAGGCGATTGTGGCCAAATATCAATAAAACCAAAAAGAGAAGATCGGCGGATCTTCTCTTTTTATATATTATGATAAGGAAAGAAAAAAGGTTGCAAAGCGTTTTGCTTTGCAACCTTTTATGCTCTTTTTAGATGATCTTTAGATATCGTCGGTATATACATCAGTGATGGCAATATCATACTTGGTAAGAATAACTGCCATATCGCGACGCTTAATATTGCTCTTGGGATTGAACTTCTTGGTCGTTGCATCACCTACAACAAGACCGGTATCCAAGCTCCACTGAACATCTGCTTTCGCCCACTTGGAAACCTTATTCATATCTATAACACTACCGGGATCCGCAAACTTAATGGTGGTGTCTTGATGCATCTTCTTATACAGTCTGTGGAAGAGAGATACAACTGCCTCTCTGGTGATGGGATCATCACCCTTGAACTTAAAGGTGCCGTTCTTTTGCTCATAGCCGGAGATGATGCCTTCATTATACATTGCCTGAGCAGCATGACGATACCACTTGCCCTTAATATCGGTCAAGGTCAGCTGAGAATTCTTAAAGGAAGGAATCTTGCTGGCGTCGCCATAGTAAATTCTGGCAAGTACGCTTGCGAATTCACCGCGCTTGATATTCTTATCGGGATTGAAGTTGCCCTTATCATCGCCGACCATCAAGCCGGAAGCCTTTGCATACTGAGTATACTTATAGTAATACTTTTTGGTGTTGGTTACATCCTTACCGGGATGGCTTGCAGTAATGGGAGTGGTCTTGATATCCTTATTGCAGACGGTGCAATGCTCGATCCACTTACCATCGGTAGTAGCAGTTGCAGCCTCATAAATCATAACAATCTTATGGCCGGCAGGAATGATCTCATCATAGGTAGCACCGCAAGCGCAGGCATAGGTCTTAGCGCCGGCAGCATCATTGGTATGATCAGTAGTGCTCTTCAGGGTGAAGGTACACTTTTGATAATTGCCTACCTCTTCGCAATGATTACACTTTTGACCATGCTGAGCAGTGGCAGGATCGGTAACCTTCTCAGGAGCAACAAGCGCTGCGCCGGAATAATCATGATTGCAGCCAACGCTGACCTGAACGGCACCTGCGGTAATAGCCTTATCTCTTACGTTGAGGTCTTCGCCGTTATCAGATGCTTCGCCGGTTACGGTTACCTTTGCAGGCCCGATGATAGCATTGCTGTTTGCAGTATAAGTAAAGGTAGCAATCACTTTATCTCCGGGGAAAGCCAATGCATTTGCACTCGCCCAAGCATATCCTTCGTCCTCTACCATGGGGTTAGCAAAGAATACAGGCGTGCCTTTCAAGGTCAATCTGGAATCAGCATCTACCCAGATGATCAGACCGGTCAACGCTTCAGTATTATTCAATTTAACAGTGATTTTAACTTCCTCGCCGCGCTGTACGACCGTCTTATCAGCGGTTACCTCCAAAGCACCGGCAACCTCCTCGGCTGCGGAAGCCACAGCAAAAGTGCAGACCATAGAGAGCAGCATTACGACCGTCAATACAACGGCACCAACTCTTTTCAACATAATGAACCTCCTTATATTTGCGGAAATGAGCAAGGAATTTTGAGTTTTTTCCTTATTCCGCGAACAACCTCACCACTTAATTCGGGCAGTTGTCCTATTTTCAACACCTATTATAGCAGAGATTTTTGAAAAATGATACCACTTTATGTGGTTTTTTTAACACAATTTGTGCTTTCTTTTAAGATTTTAGGATAATTTTCATGCAAATCCGCCAAAAATCAACCTTTGATTAGCGTAATATCCGCGCCCAATCCTTGGAATTTTTCCACAATCCGCTCATACCCGCGGCGGATATGATCAATATCCTCGATGGTGGTGGTGCCCTTTGCCATCAGCCCCGCAATCACCATGGCAGCGCCTGCTCTTAAATCGCACGCACGCACCGGCGCACCCAGCAGTTCCTTGCCGCCGGTGATGGTGGCGACTTTTCCGCTCACCGAAATATCGGCACCCATACGGATCAGCTCTTCGGTATATTTGAAGCGGCTGTCCCAGACTCCTTCGTTGATTTTGCTGGTGCCCTCTGCCCGCAGCATCACCGTCGCCATCTGGGGCTGCATATCGGTAGGGAAGCCGGGGTAGGGCATGGTCTTGATATTGGTTTTTTTAAGGGAGGCCGTGCCGTCTATCAAAATGGAATCGTCAAATTCCGTAACCGAAACGCCCATCTCCTCCAGCTTTGCGGTGATACATTCCATATGCTTGGGGATGACATTCTTTACCAGAACCTTACCGCCGGTAGCAGCCGCCGCCGCCATATAAGTCCCCGCCTCGATCTGATCGGGGATCACCGCATAAGAGCCGCCCCGCAAAGCGCCTACGCCCTGCACCTTGATGACATCGGTACCTGCGCCGCGGATATTGGCGCCCATGGAGTTCAAAAAGTTGGCCACATCGACGATATGAGGCTCTTTTGCCACGTTCTCAATCACCGTAAGCCCCTCTGCCTTGGTGGCTGCCAGCATGGCATTGATGGTGGCGCCCACCGATACCATATCCAGATAGATATCTGCACCCGTCAGCCGCTTGGCACGGCAGATGACATCGCCTCTGGCCACCTCTACCTGCGCGCCCAGCTGCTCAAAGGCCTTAATATGCTGATCCATGGGCCGCGCGCCCAGATGGCAGCCGCCGGGCATGGCAACCGTCGCCTTGCCGAAGCGCCCTAAAAGAGCGCCCAAGAAATAATAGGAAGCACGGAATTTTCTGGCATATTCATAAGGCACTTCTGTGGAGGTTACATGAGAGCAATCCACCTCGACAGTGCCGCTCTCTACCCGCTCCACCTTGGCGCCCATGGCCTTAAGGATGCTGATAATGCATTCCACATCGCTGATATCGGGCACATTTTCAATTCGGCAGACACCATCTACCAACATGGCTGCCGGCAAAATGGCTACAATCGCATTTTTTCCGCCGGTGATCTCCACCTCGCCATTTAAGCAGCAAGGCCCGTTTACCACAATTCTATCCATCATTTCACCTCATAAATTTGAGTTTGCTTTTGATATGTAAAATTATTCTACCATATATTTTATGAAAAATAAAGAGGGAAGGATGAAAATAAATAGCAGAGCAGAAAAAAACTACAAATAATCAAGAAAAAATAGCATTGCACATCTCAAATCTTTATGCTATGATGAAGAAAAACAACGGGGGTCTTGAATATGGAATACGGAATTCAGCTTTACAGCGTGCGGGATCTTGCCAAAGAGAATTTCGAGCTGGCCGTGGCAAAGATGGCAGCGCTTGGCTATAAAAAAATGGAGCCTGCCGGCTTTTTCGGCCATACGGCAGAAGAAGTCAACGCCATCATGAAGAAATATAATGTAGAGATCGGAAGCACCCATTCTTCCTTCAGCGATCTTGTCGATCATTATGAAGAAACCGTCGCCTTCCATAAAGCCATCGGAAATAAGACCTATATCATTCCTTATTACAGCTTTAAGAATCAGGAAAAAATAGATTATTTCATTGAAAAAGTCAACGAGCTCTATGATAAACTGGCCGCAGAGGGGATTACCCTTGCTTTCCATAACCATCATACCGAATTTCTCCCCAATAAAGACGGCGGCCAAGCCTTTGATCAGCTGCTCTATCGCACCAAGCTGAAATTTCAAGTGGATATTTATTGGGCATATGTGGGGATGAAGGATCCCATCGCCCTTTTGGAGAAGATTCAGGATCGGCTGATCAGTCTTCATATTAAAGACGGCGATGAGATCGGCAACGGCTTCCCCCTCGGCATGGGCACAGCCCCCGTGGCCGATTGCGTCGCTTGGGGCAAGGCCCACGGGCTCCCGCTGGTGGTAGAGAGCGAAACCCAAACCCCCGACGGCCCCACCGAGGCGAAAATCTGCATTGAATATCTGAAAGGATTGGAAAAATAAAATGATGCAATTAAGAGGATTGGCCGATTGGGCCGCGCGCTTCCTGCAGGATTATTCCATGAAGGAGCCTGCCCTTTGGGCAAAATTTGTCGAAGTATTTCGGGTGCAGCAAGATGGCACCAACCAAGGCTGGCGGGGCGAATTCTGGGGCAAGATGATGCGGGGCGCATCCATGATCTGCGCCTATACCCAAGATCCCGCATTATATGAGATCCTTACCGATTCGGTAAAGGATCTGATGACCGCCGCCGAAGAGGACGGGCGCATCTCTTCCTATACCCGAGAGACGGAATTTGATTCCTGGGATCTTTGGAGCCGCAAATACATCATGCTGGCAAGCGAATATTATCTGGAGATCTGCAAGGATGAGGCGTTGAAAGAAGAAATCATCCGCTTTATCAGCCGTTGCGCCGATTATATCATCGACCATATCGGCGAAGGAGAGGGGAAGAAGGATATTACCGCCGCCTCCCGCAGCTGGTATGGCATCAATTCCTCCTCGATTCTGGAGCCGATTGTCCGCCTTTATAAGCTGACGGGGGAGCAGAAATATCTGGATTTTGCCGCCTATATTGTAAATCGGGGCGGCGCCGCCCATATCAATATCTTTGAGCTGGCTTATGAGAATCAGCTCTATCCCTATCAATACGGCGTTTCTAAAGCCTATGAGATGATCTCCTGCTTTGAGGGGCTGCTGGAATATTATGAGGTTACGGGAATCGAAAAATATAAAACGGCAGTAATCAATTTCGGCCGCGCCGTCTTGGAAAGCGAGCTTTCCATCATCGGCTGCTGCGGCATTACCCATGAGCTTTTTGATCATACCAAAGCGCGGCAGACGGTGGTGCAGGATGAGGTAATGCAGGAGACCTGCGTAACCGTTACCTGGATGAAATTCGCCGCCCGCCTCTTAGCGCTTACGGGCGATAGTGCCTTTGCCGATTCCATAGAGCAATCCTTCTATAACGCCTACCTTGGCGCATTCAATACCGAAAATAAAGATTGCCCCTATGCACGAGAAAAATTTCTCGGCAAGGAAAAAGCACCTAAGCTGGTGCGCACCTTCCTGCCGGTGGATAGCTATAGCCCCTTGACCCCCGGCAAGCGGGGAGTAAAGATCGGCGGCTCTCAGCAGCTTCATGATTATAGCTACTATGGCTGCTGCGCCTGCATTGCGGGCGCGGGCGTCGGGGTGTTCCTCAAGGAAATGATCACCGCCGATCAAGAGGGGATCACCATCCATTTCTTTGAGGAAGGCTTGGCCCAGCTGAGATGGAAGGATACCAATATCTATCTGCAGATGGAAACCGATTATCCTACCGACGGAAAAATCAAGCTCACCATCAAGACCGATCGCCCCACCGCCTTCACCTTAAAGGTGCGCAACCCCGCATGGTCCGACGCCCCTTCCGGCTATACCACCCTTCATAAAGAATGGAAAAATGAGACGGTCGAGCTGAATTTTGAGATGAAGCTTAAGGCCCACTTCCCCGAAAAATGGGAAAAGGATACCGTCTATACCAAAATGAAAAAGGGCGGCGGCTGGCACAGCGCTTCCGCCGAAGAGGTATTCCATAAAGAAGAGGAAGATCATTATATCGCCCTCACCTACGGCCCCTTAACCTTGGCCGCCGATTCCCGCTTAGGAAAGCCCGCCGATTCCATCTTTGATTTTGAGCCTTGCGGCACCCTTTGCCAAGATTTAGAGATCGCCAAAGGAGTTCCTTGCCTTTTGAAGATGAAATTTACCGATAAGAAGGGCGCATCCTTCTATTTGGTAGATTATTCCAGCGCCGGCCGTGATTGGGAGACCACCATTGCAGCATGGCTGCCTACTAAATAACCAACAAAAAGGAAGAAACCTATCGAATTTTGAACGAGGGATTTATTTCTCCTCATATTTTGCCTTGCAAAACACTTTATTTTCTGTTGAACAAAAATTGCGGTATAGTAATCAAACTATACCGCAATTTTTATTTTTTGGGATAGGGCTTTCTGACATCTGTTCTGCACAATAAATAGTCTGTGCTAACACCGTAAAAATCTGCTAACTTATCTGC
This sequence comes from Clostridia bacterium, assembly GCA_017436525.1. GTDB lineage: Bacteria > Bacillota > Clostridia > Oscillospirales > QAKW01 > QAKW01. Next base: position 108,009 of record JAFSCX010000045.1, read on the forward strand.
AAAATCTAAGGGGAGAGGACGCTCACCTCGCTCATATTTTGAATATAACGATTGGTCACACAACAAAAATTCAGCAATCTCCTTTTGCGTTTTATCGCTATCTTCTCTCAAATCACGGATTCTTAATTTCATATACATCACCCATCATTAGTATACGATGGGACACATTGTCCTATTGATTTTTTGGACTATTTGTCCTAAAATATGAAAAAACGATTATAGAAACGTTGTTACTTAAAGGAGACTTAAAATGAAACTAAAAAAATTCAGTTTAGTCGTAATTACTTCAATAGCAGTATTTGCTTTATGTAGTTGCAATGCGGAGCAAAAGGAATCCTTGGCCGCCATGATCAATCAAACGATCCAATGCGAAGAAACCTATACCCCTGCCACCTATCAAGACTATGAAGCAGCTCTATCCAACGCAAACAACATCCTTGAAAAAACATTTTCATCTGAGCAAGAGTTATCTGAAGCAGAAGAAACACTACAAGCAGCCATAGACCATTTGGAAATCAAAGCAGATAAGAGCGCTCTTTCCGCTTTGCTTAATCGGACCAAAACCATCGATGAAGAGCAATATACCTCCGCTTCCTGCCGACGGTTGGATACCGCAATTTCTTACGCATCAATGGTGATGGATGATGAAAATGCATCTCAATGGGATGTTGATTATGCCGCAAAAGATATCGAAGATCGGCTTGAAGCCCTCGTTGTTGCCACAAAAGGAAGATATCAACTAAATTATTCCTTTCATATGATATCTAATGCTCATGTGGGAAACGAATGGCTTACCATCGCAAAATATGATGGAGCCTATATTCAAAAGGGCGATATCATTACCGCCCCACTAAATTCGTCTGTTTCGCTTCGGGCGCAGATCTTTGAAGAAGACAGCATCCCCGATATGGGCAGCGGCAAGGTGCGCTTGCCCTTAGATGGTTCCGAAAAAACCGCTGCCATCTATGTTTCTGAAAACGCCGGACGCTATACCGGAAACCGCGCCAAGTGGAACTTTTCTTGCTCCGCTAAACTTTTAGAACGAATATAAAAAAGCACCCTTGAAGGGTGCTCGGCTGTATGTTTCTGCAAATCTGCAGTTGATGACCGGTAACGGTGCGCTCTCGGCTTTTGCCGACCGCTCCGGTTTTTACTCGGCCTGATACTTTACAAACTCTCTCTCGCCTCATCAATTCACCTTTGCAACATCGACAAATCCATCGCAAGCCGTTGTTTGCTCGGGATTTCTCGTGTTGCTGCAGCTGCTGACCCGCTCCCTTTATCTGCCACCGGCAGCGGTCGCAGGCGCAACTCCCGACTTCGCCGTCTGCAAAGGCTATCGCGCCTTTGCAGCGGCTTCGACTATCCCGCCCTTTTCTTCGAAAAGGCGGGTCAATCCGGAAATCGGCACCAAAAAAGGCACCCTTGAAGGGTGCCTTTTTTGGTGCCGGTGACCGGGATCGAACCGGTACGGGTATCGCTACCCACGGGATTTTAAGTCCCGGGCGTCTGCCAGTTCCGCCACACCGGCGTATCTTGCATTTTAGCACAATGATGGCATTTTGTCAATCTGTTTCCTGAATATTTATTAATTCCAGCGATCTGCATTTCTTTGCTTTTTCATCCAAATCGGCCAGAAGACCGTTGATGATGCAGGGCGGCTCGCCGTCGGTAATCTTCATGCGATTTTCGGGGTCGATAAAATTATGGATGCAGGGCTCAAGGCCCTTGCCGAGGATACTGTCTCTTGAGCCGCACATTCCCACATCGCTGAGATACCCCGTACCCTTCGGTAAAATTCTTGCATCATTGGTCTGGACATGGGTATGGGTGCCGAAAACCAGCGCCACTCTTCCGTCAAAATGCCAACCCATGGCCTGCTTTTCGGCGGTGGCTTCCGCATGGAAATCGACGATGGTGAGATCGCGCGGCCCGCCCTCTTCCAGCATTTTTTCGAGGGTGGTGAAGGGATTTTCGCATTTATTCATATAAAGGGTCCCCTGCAGGGAGATGACCCGCAGATCATAGGCGCCCATATCCATCCGATATTCTCCTTTACCGAAAGGATCTCCCGACCAATTAGCAGGGCGCAAAAGAGCCGGCATTTCTTCATGAAGCTCTCCCGCCTCTTTGCGCTGAAAGGAATGGTTGCCGCCGGTAATGCAATCGGCCCCCGCATGGAAAAGCCGCTCGGCCGAGAGGCGATCGATCCCATTGCCGATGGCGCTATTTTCCCCATTGATGATGATGCAATCGGGGCGATATTTTCTTTTAAGGGCGGGCAGGCAGCGCTCCACCGCCTCAAGGCCCACACGGGAGACCACATCTCCCAGCACGAATAATTTCAAAAGGTTTCCTCCTCAAAATCAGGAATGAAGCTTTCCTTGGCGGTTTCTCCCTCCTGAATATAAGCATATTTGAATTGCAGCGAGCGGGCGTAGTCCACCACCGTCCGGTAAGCGGCGGGGGGCAGGGGAGCGGAAAGCTCCTTCGGCAGCCCATCGCCTACGGGGGTATATTGGTTCATGATGCTGACCATGATGGTATCACCAAAGGTTTCCTTGAGCCATTTAAGATTCATCATCGCCTCATGCTCCAGCGAGGGGAGCACCAAAAGCCGCACCACCACGCCCCGTTTCAGCATCCCCCGCTCATCCAGCCGAGGGGCGCCTACCAAGGAGACCATCTCCGAAAGCGCTGCTCTTGCCACCGCCGGATAATCGGCGGCGCGGCTGTATTTTTGAGCGGAGGCGCTCTCTCTATATTTGAGATCGGTAAGATAAATATCTACGGTTTCTTTGAGGGCTTGCAAGGTTTCTATCCGCTCATATCCGCTTGTATTATAAAGAATCGGAAGCTTGCCCCCTTGCGCCCGATAGCCCGCTACCGCCTCTTTGATCTGCAAAGCATAGTGGGTGGGGGTTACAAGGTTGATATTATGAGCGCCCTGCTTTTCCAGATCGAAAAACAGAGCGATCAACCGCTCCAAAGAGATTTCCTTCCCCTTGCCCCTGTGGCTGATGGCCCGATTCTGGCAATAGATACAGCCCAGAGAACAGCCCGAAAAAAAGATGGTGCCCGAGCCTCTCTCGCCCGAGATGGGCGGCTCTTCCCAAAAATGAAGGGCGGCTCTTGCGATCTTAATGGTTTCTTTTTGGCCGCAAAGGCCGCTTTCTTTTCTGCGATCCGCTCCGCATCTGCGGGGGCAGAGCTCACACTTTTTGAGATCTAACATTCAGCAATACCACTCCTGCCAATACCAAAAGAATTCCGAAAAAACTGAGCAAAGAAGGGATTTCTCCAAAGGCGGCCATTCCGATCAATGTGGCCACCACCGGCTCCAGCGATGCCATGATGGAGGCCTTGCCCGCCTCAAGGCCGCAAAGGCCCAAGGTATAAAAAATATAGGGGAGCACTGCGGTGATGATTCCCATCAGCATCATCATGATCCAGCCCTCGATGCCCGCCTCGGCCACAGCCGAAAAGGCATGAATCGGCTCTGCAAAGGGCAGCACACCGATGATGGAGAACCAAAAGGTATAAAGGGTGATGGTCAGGGAATGATAGCCCCGATTCATGGCAAAGCGGCTGAAGATGCTATACATGGCATAGCCGAAGGCCGATAAAAAGCCGGTAAGCAGCGCAAGGAGCGGCACCGCCCCGCCCCGAAGATCGCTCACCAGGACGCAGCCCAAGAAGGCAACCGCGCAAGCAAGGGCTTTGAGCGGGGTAATCTTTTCCTTGAAAAGGACGGCCGAGAGCAGCATCACTAAAATCGGCGCCAGATACAACAGCACCGCCGCCACTGAAAGGGAGGTCAGGGTGATGGTATAAAAATAGCAAAAGCTAAACATGGCGATGGAGAGGATTCCGGTGCCGAAAAAGCACCATAAATCCCGCAGGCGTACCTTAAAGCCCTTCGGATGCATTACGCCCGCCACCAAGGGCAGCAGCACCGCCGCCACCGTTACCCGAAGCAAGACCACATCCATCGCCCGCAGCCCGATCTGATCAAAATAGCGCACAAAGATCCCCATACTGCCCCATAAAGAAGCGGCCAGCAGGATAAAGAGGGTGCAAATACCTTTCTTTTTCATCCCGCTCAGAAAATCTCGATGCTATACGTATTGGAATAGCGCTTGCCTGCTTCCAGAGAAAGCAGAGTGGGCTGGGTAGAAAAATCCTCTACGATATCCTTTCTGGCGGGCAGAGAGGTCCAAGGCTCAATGCAGACATAGGGAGCTTCGGTAAAGGGGCGGTGCCAGATGCCCAGATACTCCATATCGGGATAGCAAAGCTTGACTGCCCGCCCATTTTTATCGCTCTTTAAGGTAACTGCTCTGCACATCTGGGTAAGAATAATGGCATCATGATCAAAGCAGCTGTGCTGAAGAGCAAGCTTTTTGCCCTCCTCCAAGGGGAATTTCACATTCTCGCCCTGCACATAGCAATCCTCGCTCATCCCTACCAAAAGGGCCGCCTTTTCGCAATCAAATTCCAGATAATAATCCTCAAAATCAAGGCCGCGCTCCAGCGGCACATTGAAGCCGGGATGGCCGCCCACGCCGAAATACATCGTCTTCGCATCTTTATTCTCGACCACATATGTAATCAGCAGCTTGCCGCCCTCTAAGCGATAATCCACCCCAAAGGTGAATTGATAAGGATATTGCGCCAGAGTAGACGCATCGGCCTTAATGGTGAAGAGGATATGCGCATCATTCTCCTGCTCCGCCGCAAAGACGGTATCTTTGGCAAAGCCGTGGCTCTTCATCTCATAGGTCTTTCCCTCTAAGGTATAACGGCCGGTGGTCAGGCGGGCAATATGGGGGAAAAGATTGGGTGCCTGAGCGGCCCAGGTCTTCTCATCGCCCTGCCAGAGATATTCAGTGCCGTCGGCACTCTTGACGGAGCGCAGCTGCGCACCTTTATCCTCAATGGTAACAGTCAATTTTTCATTTTTCAGTTGATAAAGCATCGATTTTTCTCCTTTTTATTGATTTTCAATCGGGGTAATGATGGGTTTTCCGTCGGCGCCCAGCAGGGGAGTAATCCCGCCGGCATAGCCGCTTTGGTGGCAGAGATAGGTTACTCCCGTCTCTTTATCTACCCAGATTTCCTTGCTTCCCGCGCCTTGGGAATAGATTTTAATAAAACGCTTTTCCTTTTTCATTTTTATTCTCCTTAGGGTGGCAAGAGTCGAACCTACCACGCCTGTCAAATAATAATTTTTCGTTTTATCTTGCTTCATCACTTGTAATACGGCAGTATTACTGCGTTCTTCAGCTTCACTCTCTCAAAAAATTCTTCATTTGACAGGTCGAA
>JAFSCX010000046.1 GCA_017436525.1 Clostridia bacterium
CGTGTCAAAAACCTCCGCAGGAGTTTTTTGACACGCTGAAAAAAATCGCAAGAATCAAAATGATTCTTGCGATTTTTTATATAATTCGATTATGAGTATCTCCTTCAAAAAAGGCCTCAATATTCTTTGCCACCTCTAAAAGGCAGCGGTTTCTCGCTTCAAGGGATCCCCACGCAGTATGGGGAGTAAGAATCACGCGCGGCGAATCCAATAATTTTTGGTAAGGATGCTCCATGGGCAGCGGCTCCTCGGAATAGACATCAATTCCCAAGCCGCCCAAACGCCCCTCCAAAAAAGCATCTGCCAGCGCCTGCTCATCAGCCACTGCCCCACGGGCCACATTGATGAGGATGGTGCCTTTTTTCATTTGATCAATCCGTTGCTTATTTATAATATGAAAGGTTTCTTCGGTGAGGGGCAGGTGCAGCGAGAGAATATCCGCCTTTTGGCAAAGGGTATCGAGATCGGCCTCCTCAAATTCTTCCTCTTCCTTGCGGCGGCATACCAATACGCGGCAGCCGAATTCCCGCGCGATTCTTGCCACCTTGCGGCCGATATTTCCGCCGCCGACAACGCCCCATACCTTGCCCTTCAGCTCATGCCATACCGGCTCCAAGCGATTGGCAACGCTCCCTTTGGAATAGGCTCCGGAATGGACATACTCCCGATATTCCAAAAGCCTGCCCATTAAAGAGAGGGCCATGGTAAAGGTCAGCTGCGCCACACTATCGGTAGAATACCCCGGCACATTGCAGACTGCAATCTTTTGGCTTTTGCAATAATCCAGATCAATATTATCAAAGCCGGTAGCGCAGACGCAGATCAGCTTTAGATTCTTTGCTCCTTTGAGCGTCTGCTCATTCATCTTCAGCTTATTAACTACCGCCACATGGCTGCACTCCAGCCGCGCTGCGATCTGCTCCGGCGCGGTGGAATCATATTTTTCCATCTTCCAAGAAGAAAAGGGGGAAAAATCCACATCCGCCCCTAAAGTGGCGGCATCTAAAATGGTGATCTTCACTGCAAAAACTCCTCAAAATAGACATTTTTAACCCGAAATCTTCTGCCGTTGAGATAGGATAGAAAATGCTCCCGGGGCAATTTGAATTCCAGCGAATAGGCATAAAGAGCCTGATGGCGGAAGGGCAAGCCCCGATTCTCTGCGGCAGTGCCGTATTTCAAATCCCCTGCCACCGGATGGCCGATATGAGCCAGATGGGCGCGAATCTGATGGGTCCGCCCCGTAATCAGCTCAATCTCCAAAAGCGAGGTCTTTTCCCCTTCCTTTAATACCCGATAGCGGGTAATAATCTCCTTAAAACCCTCTCGAGGCTCGTTAATGATACGAACCTTATTTTCTTTGCTATCCTTCTTCAGATAGGCCTTCAAGGTTGCCTCTTTTTTAGGAAGCTTCCCCAAGGCCAATGTCAAATACCGCTTTTCCACCTGCCGGTATTTGACAATCTCATAAAGGGCTCTTCCTGCGGCGGCATTTTTCGCCACAATGACAATCCCGCCCGTATTCCGATCCAGCCGATTGCAAAGGGCAGGCGTGAAGGATTGCGCCTCTTTAGGGTCATATTCTCCTTTTTCATAGAGATAAAGGAGGACATGATTGATCAGCGTATCCCGCGTGCCATGATCATCTGCATGGACCGGCACCCCTGCCTTCTTATCCACCAGCATCAGATTTTCATCTTCATAGACAATGGAAAGGGCAGGCCGATAGGAGATGGCGCGAAAATCGTCGCTTTTCTCCTTGAAGAACTCATCATTGATATAAAGCTCCACCAAATCCCCTACCTGCAGGCGGGCATTTCCTTCCGCCCGCTTGCCATTGACCTTGATGGCTTTTTTTCTCAGATACTTATACATCAGCGAAGGGCTGAGATTGGCTGCCACCTTTAATACAAACTTATCCAGCCGCTGATCCGCGTCGTTTTCTTTTATTATAAAGCTTCTCATTTGAACCGCCAAATCATTCCCTTATATTTCGGCTTCTTCCATAAGGTCAGCCGATACCATAGACCCTTAAAAATATGAACACGGCGCATCAGCGAGCGATCCAAGGCAAAAAGATAGTTCACTACCCGCTCTCGCTCCTCCTCACTGATGGCAAGATTGGAATAAAGGCTCTTTTCCAAAATCGGCACAATGGGGGTAAGAGTATGGGGGGCAAGCTCCAGATTATCGGCGCGGCGGGCAAAATCAGCCAGCGCCTCTCCCTCAAAGAACTTAAAGCCCCGCATCTTCATCAGCCGCAGGATCATATTATATGCCTTTTGCGTCCCTTCGGTAGGCCCGCAGCGTTTGGCTGCATTAAGGCTGAAATGATGGAACCATTTGATCCCGAAGAGAATAGCCACAATCAATAGAATCCAAAGGATGATCTCAATGATGATTTTCAAGGTTGTATTGGCTGCATTCAGCTTCAAAGCATCCATAATGGTGGATGCCAGATCCTCTTCCTCTTTAGGTTCGCTGGGAGGAGGAAGCACATTGGTATATTTTACATAGTTATCGGGGGGCACATACTCCACCTCCGCTTGGGTGGAATATTCCTGCTCCTTGGTCCCATCCTGCACTTCCAGCAGATAATAATTCTTTACCCCGCCAAAGCCGGGAGTAGGCTCAAAGGTCAGCCAGCCTGCACCGTCGAAATAAACCTCTACCCACGCATGGAAATTCTTATCATAAAGCGTAGTGGTATAGCTGCCCACCTCTTCAAAAGTGGGATCCACATAATAGCCCGTTACCACGCGGGAAGGAATCCCGATATCCCTCAGCATTGCCACCATAGAGGAGGCAAAAAGGGTGCAATAGCCATCCTTTTCTTTATTTTGATTCAAGAAATATTCAATATAATCGCAGGCATCGCCGGGCGTACCGTCGGCCCGCACGACCCGCTTGCGGGTGGGAGAATATTTATAGTTTTCTCTCAAATAGCGCTCAATGGATTGGACCTTTTCCAATCGGCCCGAATAGACGCCGGTAATATCCCACGCCAGATTCCCGACCGACGCATCCAGCTTTTCGGGAATATTGCAATAGTTTTCATATACAAATGCGCTATATTCCGCCTCGCGGGCCATATAAGGATCATTGGCTCCGTAATCGTCCCGAATGGTGAGATACTGCTCCCAGGCAGAATTGAATTTTGCAAGATACAGCCCGCTCTCAAGGGTAGGCGCGCTGACCCGAAAGCTATAGGATTCATCGGAAGGATCGTCATTATGCCAAAGAATGGTATCCCCTTCCCGCTCCAGCTCTTGGAATTCGCTCAAGGGGGTATTAGTGGTAATTCCCGCAGGCAGGCCCAAAAGATCGCTGACCTTATATTCGGGGAATACGGTAATCTGATCGGTATAATAGCCCTGATCCTCGCTATAGTAATTATCCAATGCCGAGGCGATCGGATCTCCGCTTTCGGCCGTCAGGCAAAGGTAATTATAATATTGGGTATATTCATAAAAATCATAGCTGACAGAATTCTGGAATTGGCTTAAAAATGCCTGATCCGGCATCTTCCAGCCCTTCTCATCCAGATTCACAGTCGTGCGGAATCTCAGATAAACGGGATTTTCCGTATTGGAGGTAACGGTTGCCACCTTCAATCCCCGCCAGACGGGCATCAGCATGCCGACCGTATCTTCCTCGTCCATATAGCCTGCCACGTTCAGCTGCTTCTCATAGGTCTTTCGGAAGATCACATTCAGCGCTTGGTTGGAGACCTGATCCAATTTTTCCCGAAAAGCCTCCATCTGCAAAATGGGGCGGGAATAGATCACGGCCGCTGTGCTGATGGTAACCAGCAGCATCGCCACCGCCACCACCATGCCGAATTTGCCATGGGAAGCCGCAAAGGAAAAACGCTCCTCTGCCGTCAGCGCAGCCGCGCGCTCTCTCTTTGCTTTTCGCTCTTTTTTGCCGCCGCTTTTCTTTTCGGCTTTTCGCGCAGTGCGCTGAAGCCGGCGCCCCATCTGCTGCACCACGCTCTGCCCATAGCATCCGATCAGCGCCGCAAGAAATACGCTGAAGGCAATATAATGAGGGACAATTCCATAGAAAAAAAGCGGCACCAGCCCGATGATCGGGACAATGAATGCCACCATCACAGGGATTCTCTTAAAGAGCGCCAACGCATAGAAGAGCGCCGCCACCAATGCCACCAATACCAGTGCCACCGAAAGATAGCGCCCTAAAATGGCAGGATTTTTCAAATAAGAAGAAAGATCCATGGTCATCTGCTCAAGATAACCGGAATAGCCCTCCTGAGAGCCGAGAAGATAGATAATATAATTGAGGGTAATGGTAAAAGCACGGCCGATATAGCGCGCCATCTTCAAGGTAAGCGGATAGGCTATCAGCAAAATGGCCGCAAGGCCGCCGAGAAGGCTGAAAAAGACCCGCTTATACCATGTAAAGAGAATCATCAGCGCAAAGGCAATCCCGCCGATGAGCACCACCAACATCGGATGGATCTCCATCCCCAAGGCGGTGGTATTGCAGAAAAGATACCCGCAAAGGCCGATGAACAAAAGCAAAATCTCCAGCCAGATTCCCAAGCGATCGGAGCGCTTCTCCATCTGCACCTTTGGGGTTACCAATATCGGTTTTTCTTTTTTCTTAATTTGCATCTTATCTTTCCAATTCTGATAATGTAATTACTTTCATATCCGAGCCGTATTCCTGCTGGATCTGAGGGCGAACCACCAAATACTGCACCTTGCAGTTGATCCCCTCCAGCTCCTCGCTGACCGTCTCCCAAAGGGTCTTACTGTCCATAGAGGAGACCACATAAAGCGCGCCGCCCTGCAAAGCGCCCACATCCATCTCCCGCAGGGTCTCATAGATCCTGCCGCCGGCCGGCATGGGCGACATGGCAAATTGCTCATCCGCCAGCATCTGCTCAGCAGGGTTTCCGATGCTATGGGTCTGCAAAGCGCCGGCGGGGCCGGCATAAGCCAAGGTGCTGCGAGCCCCCTGCTCCGCAAGAGCAGCGGTTACCTGACGAGCAATTTCCACCACACAGTCTGTCAGATGGCGGTTTTGCCGCCGATCCTCTTCATGGGGAAAAAGATCGGCAAGGACCATAATATTATCGCAGGAATTCTCCCAATAGGTCTTTACAATCATTTTTGAAAGGCGGGCCGAGAGCTTCCAATGGACCTGCCGCAGCGTATCATATTCATTAAATTCGCGGATACCGGAAATATCTCCGCTGTTGCGGGTCTCCTGCCCGCCGGCGGTGGCCGTATTTTCCTGCTCTTGGCGGGCAGGCTCCACTGCAAAATTCAAAGCCAGATTCCGAGGGCCGACAACGACAACCCCCTCTTTCCCAACCTTTCGGCGGATGCTGAATAAGCGCAAAAAGTCGTAGAAAACCACGCTCTCTACGCCCACTTTATAAAGACCCCGCACTTGAAATTTCAAAGGAATCTCCAGCGTAGTGGTGCCCACTGCGGCATATTGAACCACCGAAACGCCGCTGACCGCCCGATCCCCTTCCGGTGCGTTGGTAAAATGCTTGATCTTGATCATGGGAAGCATGATGGGGGTGCGGCTGATGATCTTCATTTTAATAGAGAAGGGGGCCAATCGCTCCACCCGCTCCGGCGGAAGCTCCGCCTCAATGCGGATCAAAAGCATGCTGATCAGCAGGCAAAGAAGGGAGAAGAAGGGGATCACCAGCACCAGCGCCAGCGTAAAGAGGGAGATAGAATCAAAGAGGGCCTGAGAAAAGATGAAGGCACCGATCAGCAGGCCTAAATAAATCAATCTTGAACGAAGCATTGTTATTTCACCACAGGTACTTTAACCTTCTCCTGAAGGTCTGCCAAAAGCTGAGAAGCGCTCATTCTCTCGATCTTTGCTTCGGGCGCAAGCATAATACGATGCGCCACAATCGCATCGTAAAGAGCCGTTACATCCTTCGGCGTTACAAAGCTTCTCCCCTCGATTACTGCCGAAGCGCAAGCCGCCCGCATCAGAGAAAGGGAAGCGCGGGGAGAGGCGGCCAACGCCACCAGATGATGGTCTCGCGTAGCGCAAACCAGCTCAACGATATATTTCAAAATCTTCTCATCCACAAAGACCTCTTCCACTGCCTTTTGCATAGCAAGAAGCTCCTCGGCAGTGGCCACCGGCTCAACCTGAGAAAGGGGATTTTCTCCATGGCGGGTTGCCACAATCATCTGCTCCTGCTCGGGGGTGGGATAGCCCATCGACATCTTCATCAAAAAGCGGTCCAGCTGCGCCTCGGGCAGCGGATAAGTCCCCATATAGCCTACAGGGTTTTGAGTCGCCACGACCATGAAGGGCTCGGGCAGCGGATAGGTAACACCATCGACCGTTACCTGCCGCTCCTCCATCACCTCCAGCAAGGCAGATTGAGTCTTGGGAGAGGTACGGTTGATCTCATCGGCGATGAGAATATTGGTCATACAAACGCCCGGCTTATAGGTAAATTCTCCGGTTTTCATATCCGGTGCGGTAAAGCCGGAAATATCAGTGGCCATGACATCGGGCGTAAACTGCACACGCTTACAATCCAGCCCCGTTGCCTTGGCAAGAGCGCTTGCGGCGGTGGTTTTTCCCACGCCGGGGACATCCTCGATCAGGATATGCCCTTTGGAAAGCAGGGCGATCAGCAGCAGATGAAGCTGCTCATCCTTTCCCACAATGACCTTCTTCATCTCATTGGTAATCTTTTGGCAAATTTCCTGCGCCTTGGCGACATTTTGCTTCTCTTCCATGGTTTTATCTCCTTAGATATATAATAATCTATTATATATAATAGCATAATACATTTTTCATTTCAACCGATCCCATAAAAAGTTTGGGTAAAATTTACATCCTTTTCCCTTGACTTGCATTTTTATAGCGGTATAATTATCTTTGAGATTTTCAGTCGAAAGGAAGAATGTGGATGAAATTGCTTAAGTTTCTGCGCCCCTATTGGTTTTGGGCGTTGCTGACCCCTCTCTCCATGATCGGTGAGGTCATCGCCGATTTGGCTCAGCCCAAGCTGATGAGCCGCTTGGTCAACGAAGGGGTATTGGCGGCCGATCAGCAGCTGATTCTCTCCATCGGGCTCCGCATGCTTCTGATTGTTTTTCTGGGCGGCCTTGCGGGAACCTCCTGCTCTGTCTTTGCAAGCCTCGCCTCCCAAAATTTCGCTTGCGACCTCAGAAAAGAAGTCTTCCGCAGCGCCATGTCCCTTTCCTTTCAGCAGACCGATCAATTTACCACCGGTTCGCTCATCACCCGTCTGACCAATGATATTACCCAAATGCAGCATTTTGTCGAGCAATGCTTGCGGATGTTTGTGCGCTCCGGGATGATGTTTCTGGGCGGAATTGTCATGATGCTCTCCCTTCATTCCAAATTCGGCCTGATGCTCCTTGGCGCCCTCCCCATCCAAATTCTTTTGATGGGGCTGATCCTGAAAAAGGCCAATCCCCTCTATGCCAAGGTGCAAAAGCGGCTGGATAAGCTCAATAATGTCATGCAGGAAAATGTCAACGGTGCGCGGATGGTAAAGGCCTTTGTGCAAGAGGAGCGGGAAACAGAGCGCTTCAACCAAGCCAACGAGCAGCTGACCGAGACCAATCTGAAGGTGGCCTATATCGTAGCCCGCCTTTCTCCCCTGCTTTCGATCATTATGAATCTTTCGGTGGTTGCACTGATTTATCTGGGCGGCCTGGAGGTAATGGCCGGCAAGATGCAGATCGGCACCATTATGGCGGCAATCACTTATAATACCCAAGTGCTTCATTCGGTGATGATGGTCAGTATGATGTTTCAATCCATCGCCCGCGGCCGTGCCAGCGCCAAGCGGCTGACCGAGGTACTCAATACCACCCCCGCCATTGAAGGCGGCACGCTCCGCGCCGATTCTTTAGGAGAGATCACCTTTGAAAATGTATCCTTCCATTATCCGGGCTTTGAAGGGCGGGAGGTGCTGAAAAACATTTCTCTCACCATCAAAAAAGGAGAAAATCTTGCCATTCTCGGTGCTACCGGTGCAGGAAAATCCTCCTTTATCCATCTGATTACCCGCTTCTATGATGCCACCGAAGGAAGGCTGCTGATCAACGGCCGGCCCGTGGCGGAATATGATCTTCATTCCCTGCGGGAGCGGGTGGCGGTAGTGCTCCAAAAAAGCGAGCTTTTCAGCGGCAGTGTGGCCGATAATATCCGCTGGGGTAATCCCGATGCCACCGATGAGCAGATCATTCGGGCGGCAAAAATTGCCCAAGCCCATGAATTTATTTCTAAAATGCCTGAGGGCTACGAAACGATGATCGCCGAAAAAGGCGCCTCCCTCTCCGGCGGGCAAAAGCAGCGGCTCTCCATTGCCAGAGCCTTGGTTCGGAAGCCGGAGCTTCTGATCTTGGACGATAGCACCTCCGCGCTGGATCTTGCCACCGAAGGAAAGCTGCGCGCTGCCATCCAAAAAGAAATGGAAGGCACCACCTTGATCACCATCGCCCAGCGCATCGCAAGCGTAAAGGAATGTGATCGCATTGCGGTCTTGGAGGACGGAGGCCTTGCCGCCATCGGCGATCATGAAACCCTCTTGCGAGAAAGCGCGGTCTATCGGGATATTGATCAATCCCAGACCAAAGAAGGGGGGATTCAAAATGGCTGAGCCTCGCCAAAATCCCGCCATGCAGGCCATCCGCCCCGGCAGAAGAGGGCCTGTAGTAGAAGTAGAAAAACCCAAAGATCTCAAGGGTACCTTAAAGCGATTGCTTCGTTATTTGGGAAAGACAAAGCGCAGCTTTATTGTCTTAATGATTGCGACTCTGCTGATCACTGCCGCCAATCTTTTGGCGCCTGCTCTTCAGCAAAAAGCCATCGACGCCCTCAGCGGCTCATTAATCAAGCAGATGCTGCTGATGCTTCTTTTCTTGGGAATCACCTATCTTTTTCATCCCATCTTTACCTATCTGCAGGGGATCTTCTCTGCTCGCCTGGCCCAAGGAGTCGTGCGGTCCATGCGGAAGGATCTTTTCGCCCGCTTGGTAAAGCTCCCCATCCGCTATACCGATTCTCATAATCATGGTGATATTATGAGCCGTATGACCAACGATGTAGAGAATATTTCCAATAGTATCTCCACCTCTGTGGCCTCCCTTTGCTCCGCGGTGCTGATGGTAGTAGGCTGCTTCATCATTATGGTTCTCTATTCTCCCCTGCTGGCCTTGGTCAGCACCCTCACCATCGGGCTCACCCTGCTTGCTACTACCTTTATCACTAAATTTATGCGCCGTTTCTTTGTGCGGCAGCAGCGGATTTTGGGGGCTGTCAACGGTCAGGTGGAGGAAATGGTCTCGGGCTATCGCACCGTAGTGGCTTATAACCGCCAGCAGAAGGCTGTTTTGCATTTTAATTCAACCAGCGACCGCCTGAAAAAGACCGCCATTTTTGCCAATATCTTCGGCGGCTGCATGGGCCCTGTCATGAATTTCATCAATAATGTGGGCTTTTTGCTGATCGCAATTGTGGGAGGCTATCTTGCAAGCCTCTCCCCCGCCCATCTTCTGCATATCTCCGTGGGAACCATTCAAGCCTTTCTTCTTTATTCCAAGCAATTCTCCCGCCCCATCAACGAGATTGCCAATCAATATGCCGCTATTCAGACAGCCATTGCCGGCGCAGAGCGCATCTTCGAGGTAATGGATTCTCAGCTCGAGGACCAAGGCGGCAGCCATTCTATGGATCCTAAAGCAGTAAAAGGAAAGCTTTCCTTCCGCCATGTAAAATTCGGGTATCTTCCTAAAAAGCCGGTCTTGAAAGATTTTAATTTAGAAGTGGAAGCCGGCCAAAAGATTGCCATCGTGGGCGCTACCGGCTCGGGCAAGACCACCATTGTAAATCTTCTGACCCGTTTCTATGATATTGACGGCGGCGATATCCTGATCGATGATATCTCCATCCGCGATCTTCCCCGCGCCGATCTTCGCCGAAGCCTTGCCATTGTCTTGCAAGATACGGTGCTCTTCTCCGATACCATTGCCAATAATATCAGCTACGGCCGCCCCGATGCCACCATGGAAGAGATTCGCGCTGCCGCCGAAACCTCCGGTGCAGATCGCTTTATCCGCCGCTTGAAGGATGGGTATGATACCCTTCTGACAGAAGGAGGCGGCAATCTTTCCCAAGGCCAGCGGCAGCTTTTGAATATTTCAAGAGCGATCCTTGCCGATCCCAGCATTTTGATTTTGGATGAGGCCACCTCCTCGGTCGATACCCGCACCGAGATGCGCTTGCAATCTGCCATGCTCAAGCTGATGGAACATCGCACCAGCTTAGTGATTGCCCACCGCCTCTCCACCATTCGGGATGCCGATAAAATCATCGTTATTGAAGATGGGCGAATCGTGGAAGAAGGAAGCCATGAGACCTTGCTTGCCCAAGAGGGCACCTATTTTAGGCTCTATCAATCCCAATTTGCAGGGATTGCTACTTAATCTTTCATTTTCCCATTGACGGAAAAGAAATCTTCTTGTAAAATAATAGAATAATACCATTTGAAGGAGTATAAAAATGCGCTACCAAAGCACCCGCAATAAAAATCTTACCGCCAGCGGCCCCGAGGCCATTCTTCGCGGCATTGCGCCCGATGGCGGGCTTTATATGATCCCCGATTTCGGGGAGATCAAATTGGATTGGAAATCCCTCTTGGAGCTGGATACCATTCCCATGGCCGCCAAGATCCTGCAGGCCTTGCTGCCCGATTTCACCCTTGAGGAAATGCAAGAGTTGGCCCAAAAAGCCTACTGCGGCAAATTCGAGACCGATGAGCTGACCCCCTTGGCAGAGGTGGGAGATCGCTATGTATTGGAGCTGTTCCGCGGGCCTACCAGCGCTTTTAAGGATGTAGCCTTATCCATGCTGCCTCAGCTGATGACCGCCTCCCGCAAAAAGGCAGGGCAAGAGCAGGATATTGTCATCCTCACCGCTACCAGCGGAGATACCGGCAAGGCCGCATTGGAAGGCTTCCATGATGTGGAAGGCATCAAGATTATGGTCTTCTATCCCAATAACGGCGTATCCGCCGTGCAAAAGGCCCAAATGGTAACCCAGCAGGGCAGCAATGTGAAAGTAGCTGCCATCAATGGCAACTTTGATGATGCGCAGACCGGCGTCAAGAATACCTTTGCCGCCGCACTGGGAGATCCTGCCTATTGCCTCTCCTCTGCCAATTCCATCAATATCGGCCGCTTGGCCCCTCAGGTGGTTTATTATTTCAAAGCCTATGCCGATCTTTTGAAAAAAGGCAAGATTCAATTAGGGGATGAGGTTACCTATGTTGTCCCCACCGGTAATTTCGGCGATATTCTGGCAGGCTATTTTGCCAAAAAGCTGGGCCTGCCCGTCAAGAAATTCATCTGCGCTTCCAATCAGAATAAGGTCCTTACCGATTTCCTCCATGAAGGCCTCTACGATCGCAAGCGCCCCTTCTATAAGACCACCTCTCCTTCGATGGATATTCTCGTCTCCAGCAATTTGGAGCGGCTGCTCTTTATGATGAGCGATTGCGATAGTGAATTGGTTGCTTCCTTGATGAAGGATCTGAATGAAAAGGGCAGCTATCAAGTGCCCGAGGAAATGCTGAAAAAGATCCAAGCCGAATTTGCCGCCGGCTTTTGCGATGATGAGCAAACCGCTCAAGCCATCGCAAAGGTTTGGAAGGAGCATGGCTATCTGATGGATACCCATACCGCTGTGGCATGGGCGGTCAGCGAAGATTATGAAGGAGAGGAGCCTTTGGTGGTGCTCTCCACCGCCTCCCCCTTCAAATTTCCCCATGCGGTCCTCTCTGCTTTGGGTGAGACCCCTTGCGAGGATGAATTTGAATCCTTAAATCAGCTCTCCGCCTTGAGCGGCTTGCCGATTCCTAAAAATCTGGCAGGGCTTAAGAGCGCAAAAGTCCTTCATACCGATGTAATCGAGAAGGATTCTTTGGTGAATTACGCGCTGGAGCTTGCCAAAAAACAAATTTGGTAAATTTCAAAAACAATAAATCAGCCCCCGAAAATCAATGATTTTCGGGGGCTGTTTTTAGATTAGATCGGTGTAAATTTACACATTTTGCGGTTTATTCCGTTTCAATCGGATCAAGGGCAACATCCTCTTCCCGATAACGAGTCAAAGTTACTCTGCGGGTCTCATTTTCTTGGGTGAAGATCAATTTCATGGTATTGATCCCCTCTCGCTCATAGCGATAGACATAAATTGCCCCATCCTCTGTGGTCAGCGTAAAATCATCAGGGCTCTGCTCATAAGTCCCTGCAAGGATATTATCGCCGTTCACAAGGAAGAAGGTCTGCTCCGATTCATTAAATTCAAGGGAGACATCGCCCCCTTCCCAAATTCCATTGAGCCAGTGGCGATTCACCACTGTGGCAAAAAAGATCCAGATCCCAAGACCGATGGCCAAAAGGCTTCCGCCCACGCTCACAACCCATACCGCCCATTTCGGCCATTTTTTACGCACCTTTGGGCGATTGAGGCCGCATTTCGGGCAGATTTTTTGGGGATCATTATGCTCCGTACCGCACCGAGAACAAATCATTTCACCATTCTCCTTAGGGTGAGCAATTAAACTTGAACACCGTTTTGAAAAGGTATTTTTTCGCTCACTCATTGTTAAAATACTCGCCAATACGGCAGTATTGGCTGCGTTTTATGCCTCGATTGAACAAAAAAATACTCTTTTCAAAATCCTTGACCGCAAAGTGAGAAGATTTTGAGGGATTTTTGCTCAATTTGGATGAAGCAAGGCCGCCGCCTTGCGAGAACAAATTGGGTGAAAAGCACCGAAATATGCCGCTTTGCGGCGGGTTCAAGTTTAATTGCTCACCCTAAAATACAGCCATCTTCTATGATTAGAAGATGGCTGGCATTTATTTATTCACCTAAATTTGCAAAGAGATTCAAGAAGTTGAGATCATCGTCCACAACATCTTCCTTCTCTTCCACCTTCTCATCTGCCACAGGGAAGAGATCTACCGCCTCAGCAGCGGCAGCCAACCCGCGAGATTGGCCTTTGGTGGGGAAGCCGGTTGCGATCACTGTTACAATAATCTCATCCTGCAGATCCTCGTTCAAAGCAACACCCCAGATGATATTGGCATCGGGATGAGCGGCCTGCTGCACCATACGGCTGGCTTCGTCCACTTCATCCATTCCGATATCGGGAGAAGCGGTAATATTGAAGATTACGCCGGTAGCACCTTCGATCGAAGTCTCCAGCAAGGGGCTGGAAATTGCCATGGCAGCGGCATTTACAGCCTTATCAGCGCCGCTTGCACGGCCCACGCCCATATGGGCATTGCCGGCATCCTTCATGATAATATGGACATCAGCAAAGTCTACATTTACAAGGCCGGGAATCAAGATCAGATCGGAAATGCTCTGAACACCCTGGCGCAATACATCGTCTGCCACTTGGAACGCATTGAGCAGCGTGATCCGCTCGGAAGATACATCCTTGAGCTTCTCATTGGGGATGATAATCAAGCTATCTACATGCTCACGAAGCTTTTCGATACCGGCTTCTGCCCGCTTCATCTTCAAGCCACCCTCAAAGCTGAAGGGCTTTGTTACGATAGCGACAGTAAGGATTCCCATATCCTTTGCAATCTCAGCGACCACAGGAGCGCTTCCGGTACCGGTGCCGCCGCCCATGCCTGCTGCGATAAAGATCATATCAGCGCCTCTGAGCGCCGCCTGAATCTCTTCTTTATTCTCAAGAGCACTGTTCTCCCCTACTGCAGGATCGCTGCCCGCACCCTTTCCTTTAGTCAGCTTTTCGCCGATCTGCAATTTAACGGGGGCTGCAGAAGAATCCAATACAGGGCGGTCGGTGTTCATAACAATGAACTCCACACCCTTCACTCCTGCCTTGATCATACGGTTGACAGCGTTACAACCGCCGCCACCGCAGCCGATCACCTTTATATTTACAACATCATCGCCGGCTTCTGCAAATTCGAAATTGATCATCGGACCTATATACCTCCTGCATTTTATATTCATTCATTACATATACTACTATTCTAATATTTTTTAGTTATAATTGCAAGACCTTTTCCTAAAATTTAATAGAAAAGTATGGAAAGGGGCTGTAAAAAATCGTTGCGATTTTTTACAGCCCCTTTTTGGGAGATAGGAAAAAATGTTTGAAACCTTCAAATCGAGCCGTAACCATAGGTTACGGGATACCCGAAGGCGAAATATTGGGGCCCCCACTAAAATATGTTTTAGTGGGGAAAAGGAGAATGGGATGGAAAGAGCGGATTTTCTGCTTTTGCCAGAATGGAGCGGATTCCATCCCATTTGACGCACGCCGAGTGGCTCGATTTGGAGGTAGCAAAAGGCACTGATAAAAAGAAAAAATATTGC